>CADBNX010000407.1 GCA_902796115.1 uncultured Eubacteriales bacterium | reverse complement strand
TCCGCTCAGGGTAAAGCCCCACATCACGTCCGGCAGGTTGCCGGTACCCAGGCGCAGTGCCCGGCCCTGGCTGGCTTCCTCGCCGTTGCCGCCGGTCACGTTCAGCTTCACATTGTATCCTTCCTGGGCCAGACGGTATTCGGCATAGCGCCACCACCACAGGTTGTCGGCGTCGATGCCCTTGTTGGAATCCAGTGCGCAGTATACGGTGAGTTCGACCGGCTCTGAATCAGCCAGGGAAACGGATGCCATGCCGCACAGCATCACAAGCGCCAGAAGCAGGGACAGCAGTTTTTTCATTTTTTCTTCCTCCTTTTTTTGTTCCTCTATGTTTACCGTTTTCGCGGCAGAGGTTCGTTTTACGGTCAGCCCTTCACCGAGCCGATCATGACGCCTTTCACAAAATACTTCTGCACAAAGGGATAGATGCAGAGCATGGGCGCGCTGGCAATGAACACAAGGGAATACTTCATGGTCACGGCCATATGCGCCTGATGCAGCATATCCTTCAGGTAATCGGCGTCCACGTCCATGTCTCCCGCTGCCGTCACCTTGTCGTAAGCCGACTGATTTTCGATCAGGATGCGCCGCAGCACCAGCTGCAGCGGTTTCAGATGGTTGCTGGTCAGATAGATCATGGCGTCGAAGTAGCTGTTCCAGTGCGCCGAGGCATAGTAAAGCGCGATCACGGCGATCACGGGCATGCTCAGCGGCAGCGCGATCCGGACAAAGGTGCCGATCTCGCTGCTTCCGTCGATGCTCGCCGCCTCAAAGAGCGAATCGGGAATGCTGACCTGGAAATAGGTGCGGGTCACGATCATATTGTAAATGGACAGGCCGCCGTTTATGATCATGATCCACCGGGTATCCAGCAGATGCAGGCTGTTCATCAGGATATAGGTAGGGATCAGGCCGCCCCCGAAATACATGGGGATCAGGAAGACGGCGGTCAGGATGCCGTGGCCCAGCATGCGTTTTTTGCTCATCGCGTAGGCGGCCGGAATGGTCAGGAGCAGGTTGAACGCCGTGCCCGCCAGCGTATAGATGATCGTGTTGAAATAGCCCATCCAGATCTCATTGTTCCGGAACACCAGGGTATAGGCTTCCGTGGTGACGGCAGTCGGGAACCACCGCACCGCGCCGCTGTACACGGCGTCCGCGTCGGATATGGAGGAAATGATCGTAAACCACAGCGGATAGGCGCAGATGAACGCTGCCAGGAGCAGGAAAGCGTAAAGGAAAACCGTAAAGATCTTTTCACCCGGGTGGAATTCCCTGATGCGTGTTTCGGCCGGCCGTGACATGCTGTTTCACCCCCTCTCAGAACAAGCCCACGTCGGAAATCTTCTTGATGAACGCGTTGGAAATCAGCACGATGGTCAGGCCCACCATCGTGTTGAACAGGCCGATCGCCGTGGAATAGCTGTACTGCCCGCCCATCAGACCGATTTCGTATACATACGTGGAAAGCACGCGGGAACGGGGCAGATTCAGATTGTTCTGCAGCAGGAAGATCTTCGCGTAGCCAAGTCCCATCAGACCTCCGAGGCGGAGGATGAAGGTGATGATGATGGTGGCCATAATGGCGGGAATGTTGATGTGCCAGATGACCTGAAAGCGGTTCGCCCCGTCGATCCTGGCTGCCTCCACGTTTTCCTGCGGCACGCCGGACAGGGCGGAGATGTAGAGAATGGACCCCCAGCCGAAGCCCTGCCATTCATCCATCAGCGCGTAGATCCAGGGAAACGCCTCCGGCACGCCCAAAAGATTCTGCCGCTTCATGCCGAGCGCAACAAACAGATCCGTCAGCACGCCGGAATCCTTGTCCAGGAACAGGATCACCAGGGAACAGACCACCACCATGGACAGAAAATGCGGAATATAGGTGATCATCTGTACCGTTTTTTTGAACCGGGCGCTCCTCACCTCGTTGAGCATCAGGGCAAAAATGATGGGGATGGGGAACATGGCCAGCTTGAGCAGGTTGATCGAAAGCGTGTTCCAGATCAGCTTGAACATATCGGGAAACTGGAAGAAGCGGATGAAATTGGCAAATCCCACCCATTTGCTGCCGAAAATGCCCCGGGCCGGACGGTAGTTTTTGAAAGCGATCAGGATGCCGCCCATGGGAATGTAATGAAAAATGATCAGATAAACCAGCCCCGGGAGCAGCAGAAGATACCACTGCCAGCTCTCCAGAAAGCGCTTTTTCAGGTTTCTCTTTTTCCGGCGGGAACGGGAAATCCCATCAGTCATGCTTTGCCTCCAAAAGGGTCATCATCGTAAGCCAGCCCCTGCGCTGTTCTCTGCAATTACTATAGAGTGTTCCCGCAGACATGTAAATGGCAAAAAAGTTTGATTTGTGTTTTTCGATACAGAATCTTGACTTTGCGGACCGATTCCTTATAATAAAAGCGCAGGGTTTTTTGAGGCCTCAGACTGCCTGCGGAGGGCGAAAGGACCGTATCATGGATATTTCAGACCTGATCGTAAAACAGATCTTATCCGTTTATACCGTGAATCTGGCGGGCGAGGTCTACAAACGCGTCAGCCGCCCGTGCTCCGGCATCTGCCTGAAGCTTGAGGGCAGCTCCGTCTACACGCATAACGGCACCCGGTACCTTTCCGACAGCACGCATCTGCTCTATATTCCCCAGGGTGCCACCTACAGCTACCGCATCGAGGAAACGGGCACCTGCATCATCGTGGATTTTATTGCGGAAAACAATCCACCTTCCCCGATGAGCCTCTGTGTCAGTGACAGAAACATTCTCAAAAGCATCGCCGACAGCATGCAGTACGCCTGGAACCTGAAAAGCGCCGGATTCCGGGAGTTCTGCCTCTCCGGCGTCTATCAGCTGCTGTACCACGCGGCTTTGGGAGAGAATCACACCTACGCCTCCCGAAAGTCCCAGTCCCGGATCGAAAAAAGCATCCAGTACCTGAGCGCCCATTTCTGCGATCATGATCTCTCCGTCGGGCTCCTCGCGGAGCAGTCCGGGATCAGCGAAATCTATTTCCGGAAACAGTTCTCGCTTGTATACGGGATGACGCCCAAGAAATACCTCACGCTGATGCGGATCAATTATGCCAGGGAACTGCTGGACATCCGGGAGCTCACCATCCAGCAGATCGCGGAACACACAGGATTCGGCGATGTGTACTCCTTCTGCAAAACATTTCATCGGGAAGTCAGCCTTACACCGTCGGAATACAGAAAAATGCACAGTGTGAAGAAGACGCATGACACCTGAAAGCCCTGCCTGATCGGGTTCGCTCGTCTCTGAAGCCGCGCACTGCACGCACGGATCCCCTTACGGAACCCGCATTTCCGTTCCATGAGGGGATCGTTTTTTTCGGTTTCATCCCGGCAGCCGGCGCTTATTCGATCCGTAACTCCCCCGCTTCGTAAAAAGGAGCATCGCACGGTGCGTCGGTGCGCAGATAAACCGGCTTGCCCTCCGGCGTTTCCATGCCGAGATCCAGCCGGTAAACGCCCGGCCGGAGTCCGGCCGGCAGCTTTACCGCGAAAGTGCTCTCCGTTTCGCCCGGAAGCCATTCGACAGGCTTCAGGCCGGTATCCAGCACCGCCTGTCCGCCCTCGCCGCGAAGGCGCAGAAGGACGGGCACTTCCTCATACAGAGGCGCCACGCCCGTGTTGTTCATCGTAAGGCTCATGGAAACCCGCTCCCCGGCCCGCGCCTTCGCGGGTGCGGTAAAGCGGGACAGATACAGATGGTAGCCCATCCGGTCAAGCCAGCCGTCGATCAGTCCCTTCCACTCCCGGGGGATCGGAACGGATTTCGCGTTGAAACAGCTCACATGCCACTCCAGCGTTTTCCGGATGATCTCCTCCGGATCCCATCCCTGCCGTTTCCATTCGCCCAGCCACCAATAGGATTCGAAGGATACCGGCGCCCGCTTCCACAGGTCCGGCGTCAGCTGCGCGATAAGCGCGGGATAGCGCTCCAGGATATGATGCGGCTCTCCGCATCCGTCTCCCCGCCAGCCCACCGGACGCAGCCGGTTGAGCCCGTTCACCAGCCACGGCAGCCCGATCTGCGCGGTCAGGCGCGTGTGCAGAAAAGACTCGGCAAACACATCCACAAACCGTTTCAGATCATCGTCCGGATAATTTTCCAGCCTGTATCCTTCCCCCCACGCCCCGGGCAGGCAGATATCCATCGCATAAAAGACGGGATCCCGGTCGAACCGCTCGCCCAGCTTCCGGATCACTTCCCCGAACAGGATCAGGAACCGCGGATCGGTGGGTGAATCCTTCACCCGCTTTCCCGCCGGGCGTTCCGGACAGGGGATCAGCTTTTTCAGCCATTCCGGCACGTCGTCGGAAGCGCGCGTGCTGTGCGGGATCAGGCGGAAGAGCAGGCGCTGGCGGTGCGCGCGCGCTTCCCTCAGCAGTTCTTCGATCAGTTCATACCGGTACTGCCCCCGCTCCGGTTCGAATTCCTTCCACAGCACCCGGAAATAGGCGATGTCCGCTTCGGGATAGAACCCCTCTTCCCTCCCGTTCTGCGGCACGTCCTCCGGAATGGGCCAGCATTCCAGGTTTTCCGTTTCGCACATATGATTCTCGGGCCGAACGATCGGATCCGAGTACAGCCTTTCCCCGTTGAAATGCTGGAAGCTGGTAAAGCCGATATACGGGTTCGGCTCTTTTTCTTTGGCCTGCCTGAAAAATCTGGTGTTCATCGCTGTCCGTGTGCTTCCTTTCATCGGAATTGCCGTTGACAAATTTCCCTTTATGGACGATACTGAATGCGCAGACCGGAATGGATCGGCCGGCCCCTGAAAAACGCGGGCCGGAAGCATCCCGGAATCGGACCGAAAGCGTTACGAACGGAGGAAAAAGCATGAGCAACGCCATCAATCTGGACGGATTTGTCGAAAAATGCGCCGGTATCGTGGAGCGCCATCGCCTGCAGGCGGGAGCGTACTGCCGTTACCTGTGGCAGAACGAACAGCAGAACCGCAAAATGGGCGTCAACGAATACGGCTGCGCGGACGCGGCCAATATCCTGTATACGATCGGCCGCTTCCCGCGGGACCCCGCGGAGCGCGAAGCCTCCGTCCGTGTGCTGCGCGGCCAACAGAACCCCGAAACCGGGCTGTTCTGGGAAGGAACGCATCACACCATCCACACCACGGCGCACTGCCTTGCGGCGCTGGAACTGTTCGACGCGCAGCCGGAGCACCCGCTGACCGCGCTGCTGCCGTATCTGGACCGGGAGAAGCTGTATGCGTTCCTCGCGGGCCTGCAGTGGGAGGACAGCCCCTGGAACAACTCCCACCAGGGCGCGGGGCTCTATGCCTCGATGGTGATCACCCGCACCTGCCCGCTCTCCTGGCAGCATGATTATTTCACCTGGCTGCGGGAGCACGCGGATCCGGAAACCGGACTCGGCCTGAAAGGACGGAATCACGGTCAGGCCCCGATGGCCCACCAGCTCTTCGGCTGGTTCCATTACTTTTTCAATCATGAGTACGCGCGGCAGCCGATCCCGTATCCGGACCGCCTGATCGACACCTGCATCGACCTGTACCGCGGCAGGGCGCTCGGCGCGCGCTGGGCCCGTGAAATCGGATTCATGGAAATCGACTGGGTATTCGCGATGAACCGCGCTTCCCGGCAGACCGCGCACCGCTTTGCGGAAGTGAAGGAGCTGCTCCGGGACTGCGCGCAGGATCTGATCCCCTGGCTTGAAACGCTCGATCCCGAAACGCACGAAGGGCTGAACGACCTGCACATGCTCTTCGGCACGGTATGCGTGCTGGCGGAGCTGCAGCTCGCGCTGCCGGGAGAGATCGAAACCAC
>CADBNX010000406.1 GCA_902796115.1 uncultured Eubacteriales bacterium | reverse complement strand
TCCTACGATGGCGATGCTGTGCCCGGGCTTCAGGGTAAAGCTGACGTCCTTCAGGATCATTCTGTCCGGTTCGTAGGCGAAGTTCACGTGGTCGAATACCACCTCGCCCTCCGCCCGCTCCGGCACGACGGCGTCTTTGGGATTCTCCACTTCCACAGGCAGGTCAAAATAATCGAAAATGCGGGTGAAGAGCGCCATCGAACGCATCCAGTCCACCTGAATGTTCAGCAGGCTGTTCACCGGCATATACATCCGTCCGAGCAGCGCGACCAGCACGGTGATATCGCCGATGGTCAGGTTATGCCCGTACCGGAACATCAGGATGCCGCCCACCAGGTAAATCAGCATCGGGCCGATGCTGGTAAAGGTGGAAAGGATCACACGGAACCATCTGCCCGCCATGCTCTCCCGGATGTTCAGCCGGATCATTTTTCCGTTGGCGTCCTCATAGCGGTCGTATTCCTGTTTTTCCCTGCCGAAAAGCTTGCTGAGCAATTGCCCCGATACGGACAGGGTTTCGTTCAGGATGCCGTTGATGGTATCCTTGCTTTCCTGCGACTCCCGCGCGAATTTCCATCTCGTTTTCCCGGCGCGCCGCGTGGGCAGGGTAAAGAGCGGCACCACCACCATGCCGATCAGAGCCAGCACCCAGTTTTTGCGGAACATCGCGACGAGCGCGATCAGCAGCGTGATGATATTGGACAGGATGCTCGTAAAGGTGCCGGTGATCACCTGCTGCACCCCGTCGATATCGCTGGTCATGCGGGTGATGATATCGCCCTGGTTATTCGTGGTAAAGAAGCGCTGGCTCATTTTCTGCAGGTGCGCGTACATCTGGTTGCGCATGTCATAGGTGATATGCTGCGCGATCCAGGTGTTGATATAGCTCTCCGCTACGCCGATCAGATTGGACAGGAGCGTCACACCCAGGGAAAGGAGGATATAGGTGACCAGCGCCCGCAGATCCCCCTTCACCAGGCCTTCGTCCACGATTTTTCCGGTCAGCACCGTGGGCAGCACGCTGCACAGCGAGGCCGCCGCGATGCACAAAAGCACCAGCAGCAGCCTGGAAGAATACGGCTTCAGATAGGAAAAGGCGCGCCGGAGCAGCGCCGGCGTCACCTTGGGCTGGTTCTTTTTTTCTTCTTCCGTCAGAAAGCCTCTCGCAAACGGACCTCCCATGCCTCTTCCCTGCATATTTTTCCTCACTCCCGGAGAGGCTGCCGCCCCTCCGGCGATACGCCGATTGCGTACCGCCCGTCTTCTTCGGATGTCCGCAGCGCCGACGGGGGGCTGTGCCGCAGCCCCCCTGTCGGTGCGGTTAGGCGTCTCCGAGAAAATCCCTGCGCAGGCTGACTCCGAATTCCTCGGCGATCGCGATCAGGTCCGCGTCTTCGATCGTCTGCCGGATGGGCATGCCCACGCTGTGCGCCTTCACCCAGATTTCCGCGGACTTTTCGATGGTGTGCATCAGGCCGAACGCCGTGTCGAAATCCGGTCCGGACACGAAAAGCCCGTGGTGCGCCCATACGGCCGCGTCGAATTCCTTCATCTTTTCGCAGGTCGCCAGCGCGATCTGCGCGCCACCGGGCACCATCCAGCCAACCACGCCTACGCCGCCCGGGAACACTACCGGGCATTCGGTGGCGCTTCTCCACAGCTCACGGGTAAAATCACGGTCCGTCAGCGGCAGCACATAGGTCATCGCGATCAGGTTGGCCGGGTGCGCGTGGTAGATCACGCGGCAGGCGCCGCCGGTCGCCTCGCAGCGCACGGAATGGTTCATGAAATGGGAAGGAAACTCGCTTGTCGGCCTGCCCCCGTTCACAAGGCCCCATACGATCCGGTAGCTGTCCCCCGCGCCGTTGATCTCCACGATGCACAGGCTGTCCTCCGGATCCGGCATTACGTTGCGGAAATATTTGCCGCTGCCCGTCGCGATGAAATAGGCGCCCGCCAGGTTCTTTCCCGTCACGCCCATGTTCACCCACGGGCGCGGCTGCGCGTCAAAGTAAGGCCGCGCCTCGGCCACCTCTTCCTCCGTCATGCGGTAGGTCAGGTTTCCGCCGTTGCGCTCGTGCCATCCCTGCTGCCATCCGTCGTCGCACAGGCGGATCATGCGCCGCATCACGTCAAGATCACAGATGCTCATCTTTTCTCCTCCTCCGCTGCCCCGTCAGTTCCGTTTGAGCAGCACGTCGCGCTCGTACGCGCGCACGCCGTCAAACCACGCTCCGTCCGCGGGCACGCCCGTCCTGCGGCAGTATTCCTCCCACACCGCGCCGAAGGGCAGCGTTTTCGCTTCTTCCATCAGCACCAGTCTGCGGGTGAAATCGCCCTCGTCCTGTGCCTTTTTCAGTTCCGCGTCCGGCTGGAGCAGCGCGAACAGGATCGCCTTCTGCGCGGCACGCGTACCGAGCACCCACGCGGCGATGCGGTTGATGGAGGCGTCGAAGAAATCCAGCCCGATCACCGCTTTCTCCAGCGCGCCGCAGCGCACCAGTTCCTTCATCAGTTCCTTCAGCTCGTCGTCCAGCAGCACCACATGGTCGCTGTCCCAGCGTACGGGCCGGGTCACATGCAGCGGGATGCGGTCAAAATAGGGCAGCAGCGCCGAAACCTTGTCGCTTACGAATTCCTGCGGATGGAAATGTCCCATGTCCATCAGGTCGTAAATGCCCGGGTGGGTCGCCGCGTAAGCCAGGTAGAACTCGTTGGAGCCCACGGTATAGCTTTCCACACCGATGGCGAATACCTTGCTCTCCACACAGTCGATCACATGCGGGCAGGGTTCGGCGAATATCTCGTCCAGGGCTTCCTTCAGGCGCAGACGCGGCCCGAGCCGGTCCGACGGGATATCCTTGTATCCGTCCGGGATCCACACATTGTTGAGCACCTCGTCGTTCAGCTCCTGCCCGATGCGCTCCGCGATGCGGCGGGTGGCCTTGCAGTGGTCGATCCAGAACCTGCGCACCTTTTCGTCGGGAGACGAGAGGGACAGGCCGTCTTTCATCATCGGATGGGAAAACACGGTCGGGTTGAAGTCGATGCCCAGATCGTTTTCTTTGGCGAACGCCACCCACGGCGCGAAATAGTCATAGGTCAGCTGATCCCGGTCCACCCACGGATGCTCCTTATCAAACACCGCGTAGCACGCGTGCAGGTTGATGCGCTTTTTGCCGGGAATCATCGAAGCCGCTTTCAGGAAGTCCGCTTTCAGTTCCTCAAAGCTGCGCGCGCGCCCGGGATAATTGCCCGTGGTCTGGATGCCGTTGCCCGCGCCGCCGTCCGGGTTGTCGAAGCCGACCACATCGTCCCCCTGCCAGCAGTTGATGCTGATCGCCTTTTTCCGCAGGGTTTCCATCGCTTTTTCCGTGTCAAGGCCCAGCGCCGCGAAGCGTTCCTTCGCCAGTTCATACATCGTCATGGGTTTTTCCTCCTTTTATTCCTTTCCGTATTCTTCGATCGCAAAGCTGCGGCGCAGGATGTGCCGGAAATCCGCCACGTCCCGCACTTCTCCCACCGCCATCATCTGGATGCCCAGGTTGCCCAGCGCCGTCCCTTCCACGGGACCCGTGAACACCTTCAGGCCGGTCATCTGCGCGGTCAGGCGGTTCAGCGTC
>CADBNX010000405.1 GCA_902796115.1 uncultured Eubacteriales bacterium | reverse complement strand
CTGCGCGGCCTATACCCGGGATAACCGGGTCAGCTGCATACCGCTGTGCGCCTTTTCCGATACGGCACAGATGGAGGAAGCTTTTGATGCGCTGAATTTTACGCTGACTCCGGAGGAAATCGATTTTCTGGAGGGCCGCGTATCATGATCCCCGCGCGCCGGTTCCGGCGGTCATGCCGACAATGCGCGGCGAAGCCGCGTGAAGGTTCGGCAAGCCCCCGATACGGCATGCGGTATCTTCAGTCCGCCGCTGTCTGATCCCGGAAATCATCGCCAAAGACAGACTGCCCGGAATCCGATCGGATTCCGGGCAGTGCAGCATATACAGAAGCCGGGCGTGTTTCCGGGCCGTTTCCGGCGGCGCCTATTCCTTCAGGGATCCTACCATGATGCCTTTCACGAAGTACTTCTGCAGGAAGGGATAAATGACCAGGATCGGAACCGTCGCCACGATGATAGTGGTGTATTTCAGCAGCTCGGTATAGTTCTCCGCGCCCAGTTCATCGCCCATGCTGTTGATTTCCGCCGATGTGCCGAGGCTTCTGGTATCATCCATCAGCAGGATTTCGCGCATCAGAAGCTGAAGCGGATACATGTTCCGCTTGCGGATGAACAGCGAGGCCGGGAACCAGCTGTTCCAGTATCCCAGCGCATAGAACATCACCATGACCGCCAGGGTCGGGATGGAAAGCGGGATGACGATGCGGAACAGGATGGTCAGTTCAGACGCGCCGTCCATGCGCGCTGATTCATCGATGCTGTCCGGAATGGTGCGGAAGGAGGCGCGCATGACCATCATATTCCAGGTGCTCATGCAGTAAGGCAGGATCAGCGCCCATACGCTTCCGTTCAGTCCGATCCCGTCCACCAGCAGATAAAACGGAATCAGACCGCCGCTCAGGAACATGGTGATGGTGATCATCCGTAAAAACAGTTTATTGAGCAGCACGCCGCGCTTTGAAAGCACATAGGCCCCGAAGCAGGAAAGCAGCATGCTGATGGCGGTTCCGGCCAGCGTGACAAAAAGCGTGATCCGGTAGCCGCTCATAATCGTGTCCTTGCTGAACACCAGCTTATAGCTTTCGACATTGAAGCCCATCGGCCACAGGATGATCCCCTGCGCCATCCGCACTTTGGTGGGAATACTGAAGGAAGCCCACAGCACGTGCAGGAACGGCAGCACGCAGGCCAGGGAAAACGCGATCATAAACACGCTGTTGATGCAGACGAAAACCTTTCGTGATAAAGATGTGCGTCTCATAGGCCCTCCTTACCACAGCGAAGTTTCGGAAAACCGCCGGCTGATCATATTGGCGGCGACCAGGAAGAACAGGCAGACCACCGAGTTGAACAGGCCTACCGCCGTGGAATACCCGTACACGGCTTCCACCAGGCCTTTCTGATACACAAAGGTGGATATGACTTCTCCCACCTCCCGGTTCGCGTCATTGAGCAGCAGCAGGATTTTTTCGAAGGAAACATTCAGCAGATTGCCCACGCGCATGATCAGCATGGTAATGATCGTCGGCGCAAGCCCGGGCAGCGTCACATGCCATGCCTGGCGCACCCTGCCGGCTCCGTCCAGCATGGCCGCCTCATACAGCTCTGAATTGATGCCGCCGATCGCGGCCAGATACAGAATGCTGCCGTAGCCCATATTCTGCCAGATATTGGACAGTACATATATCGGCGCGAACAGCTCTTTTCGGGTCAGCAGCGAGATCCTCTTCCCGCCGAAGGCCGCGATCAGGTCATTGAAAACGCCGTTCACGCTGGAAAAATCCTTGATCAGGCCGCATACCACCACCACGGAAACGAAATGCGGCAGGTACGTCATGGTCTGCACGGTGCGTTTGAACCCGCTCTTGCCGATTTCGTTGAGCAGGACCGCAAAAAGAATGCTGGTGGGCCAGGCGAAGATCAGATCCGCAATATTCAGCTTCAGCGTATTGCCCAGGACGCGCCCGAAATAATAACTGTTGAAGAAATCCGTAAAATTCTTCAGGCCGATCCAGGTGCTTCCCATGATTCCCTTGCGAACGTTGTAGCGTTCAAACGCCGCAAGGATTCCGTAAAGCGGGCAGTAACAGAAAAGAATATACCAAGCAAGCACGGGGAGCATGATCAGATACAGCTGCCAGTGCTTTTGAAAATCGCGTCTGAGTATTTCCGTCAGTTTTCTCTTTTTGAAAGTCACGGGCCGGTTCTGCAGCGTGACGGAATGGGAATCATCTGCCATTGCGGTCATCCCCCATCTGCGGTTCTTTGAGAAGGGGAGAAAGCCTTTTCAGGCTTTCTCCCGCCGGGTTAAACAGCGCTTTGCGGTTAACGGGCCAGATAACGGTCCAGCGCCGCCTGCTTGAGTTCGATCGCCTTTTCGATATCCATGCTCCTGATCTGGGACACATACTGATCCCAGTCGTTCTCGACGGACATTTCGCCGGTGATGAACTTGATGCGGCATTCATTGACGTAGCTGGTGATATCCGCCATGATCGCGGTAAACTCTTCCGCTTCTTCGGGCGTCATGCTCAGGAAGGTATCCGCGATATCCCCGGTGCCGCCGTCCGTGGAGCCGTCCCACAGATACATGGCGTCGATCGCAGCGGGAAGATGCGTGAACCAGTTGCGGTCCATGATGCGGTAGTACGGGCCTTTGCCCAGTGCGAATTTGTACAGGTAGATGCCCAGGGTCATGCCGGGCTCGGTGGGATACGCCACGTCATCGGTATACTGCGGCTTGCCGTCCACCATGGTATAGCTGACGCCTTCGACACCGTAGTTGCTGGCCAGGATGTTTTCCGCGGTGAACTTCTGGTTCAGCCACATCACGGCAGCTTCCGGATTCTCACAGGCAGTGGTTACGGCGGTGCAGTTCTGCTGCGCACGGTACGCGTGGACCGCCTTGAAGCGGATGGTGTCTTCCGCGTTCACCTTCAGGTAGGGGCCGGAAATCAGCTCGAAGCTTTCCGGGGTGCCTTCGGTGGCGTTGGCCAGCTGCGTCCATTCGGTCATGTTGTTGAAGCCGGCATACATATTGCCGATCTTGCCGCCCACCATGGCGGTGCTGTTCTTTTCGGGTTCCACGAAGTCTTCCGCCAGCAGGCCTTCCTCATACCAGGTATGAACGGTCGTCAGGTATTCCTTCCAGCCTTCCAGGTACGGGCCGTACTGCACTTTGTTTTCTTCATCCTTGAAGAAATCATTCTTCACGCCGTAGGCGAAGGGCAGGTAATTGACGGGCTCGTTGTAGATGGGGTACTGCAGGTTCAGTTCGTTCTTGAATTTGAGCAGCAGTTCATGCATCTCATCCACGGTGGTCGGGATTTCGCCGCCGACGGCGTCAATGAAATCCTTGCGGTAGATGGGGCCGCCGTAGCTGGGCTGCGCGAAGGAGTCGATCATGTAGAAGCACCAGATATGGCCTTCGTCGGTCGTGACCTGCTTGAGCAGTTCCTCATCCTCGCTGATCAGGGCCCAGTAATCCGGCGCATATTCTTCCAGATACGGCTTCAGGTCGATGTACACCCCGTCCGCGATGGCCGCGTCGCCGCCGCCGGGATAGTAGGTGTAGTAGGGATGAGTCACGATGTCCGGCAGATCGCTGGACGCGAAGAGCACGTTCAGTGCCGCAATGGCCGCGTCATTGTCCACCGGGGGCAGGATCCACTCGATGTGGCAGCCGGTTTCTTCCTCGAGGTGCTTGTAGAAATCCAGATCGTCCATGTCGCCTGCGCCGACGAATTCGGATTCCCATGCCCACATCGGATACCAGTAGGTCAGGGTCACGCCTTCCAGGATTCTGTCCTGCTTCTCGGCAATCGCCGCGCAGCAGGCGAATGCCAGAATCGCCGCAAGAACCAGTGCCAGGAGCTTTTTCATAGGTACAACCTCCTTTTTATTTCTTCCTGCTTGTCGCAGGATAGAGTCGGAATGAGTCAAACGTCAATCCAGGTATCCTGTTTCTTCATTGCTTCCGCACCGGCGGTCAGCATCGCGAGCGCGTCCAGGGTATCCCGGGGCGGAACCGGCGCTTCCCCCGTCCGGAAGAAACGGATGATCGCGCGGACCAGCCGGATGAAGAAATCGTCCCCCATTTTCTGCCAGCGGCAGCCGCCGCCGTCCGATCCCGAGATCTGGAAGGGGAGGGAATTCATCTGCGTCATCTGTCCGAACCGTCCGCCGCCGTAATCAAACAGCAGTGTTCTGCCGCCCTCGTTTCCGATTGCCTTCACCCGCTCCGGACGGCCCATCACGGTCTGCAGCATTTCCATCTGGTGGATGGCGTAAATCTCAAAGCTGTTCGGCCCGCAGGTAAACGTCCACGCCGCTCCGCTGCCTTTTCCGGCCCGGTAATCATCCATCGCCGCGTCAAAACGCAGCGCGGACGAGGAAAAGAGCGGCGCGCCGTGCGCTTTCGCCAGGTCGAAAATCTTTTTGCCTTCAGCTTCATCCGGCGCGAAGATTTTGTCAATGTATACCGGCTTTCCGGCCTTCAGCGCGGGGGACGCGTATTCCAGGTGTTTCTCAGGAAAGCTCGGCGCCATCACCATCACCGCGTCGCATTTTTCGCTCAGCTCCTCCAGGGAGGACGCGAGCGGCACCTTCTGCTGCCGGCTCCACTCAGCGCTCGTCATACCGTCCGGCTTATCGATAAAACCGTAGGCCATGCTCAGTTCCATATCCAGCTTCTGCGCCGCAAACTCCGCGCGCAGCAGATCGGGATAGTGCGTGGCATGCCACTCATCCAGGTAATGATCCACCATGCCGATTTTCAGCATACCCCACCTCCGTGTCAGGCCTGTTTTTCATTGGCCAGCAGCTGTTCAATGTAGGTTTTCGCGGCAAGGATGTCTTTCGTCTGCTGGGGACCGGAGATTTCCCGCTCGATGGTCAGGAACCGGTCGTAGCCGAAAGAAAGCAGCTTTTTCATGAAGCGCGGAAAATCGACCACGCCTTCGCCAAGCGCCGTTTCTTTGCCCAGCGCGTAGCAGTCCGTCGGCGGGATCCCGTCCTTCACATGCACGTTCCGCACCAGATGCCCCAGGGTGTAGAGCGCGTCGACCGGGTTCGCGTATCCGTACATGACCGCGTTCCCCGTGTCCAGATTCACATACAGGTTTCCGCATCCCGCTTCCTCGATCAGCCGCAGCAGCGTGACGGGGCTTTCCGCGCCGGTTTCAAAGAGCAGGTTCAGTCCCAGCTGCTTCAGCCTGCCGCCCAATTGCCGGATGCAGGTCACCAGCGCCGCGTAGTCCGGATCAAAGGGATTGTTCGGAATGAATCCCGCGTGGATGATCATGTCCTCAACGCCCAGATCCTGTACGAACTGCGCCCCTTCCATCAGGTAGGAAAGCCTGTTCGCGCGGTGCGTGGGCGCCGTCAGCCCGTTCACGGTGTATCCGTAGCGGAGGTCATAAATCGTAAACGGATCCCGGTAGCCGATAAAATGGGCGGAGATTTCGATGCCGTGCCTGTCCGCCGCCGCGCGGATGGCCTTTGCGTCCTGCGGCAGGAATTTTTCCGGTTTAAAGCCCAGCTGGCAGCTGGTAAAGCCCATTTCCTCCAGGGGAGCGAACGCTTCATCCAGCCTGTCCATCGCCCCCGGCCGGACAAATGTGCCCAGTTTCAAGGCTTATCCCTCCTTTTCGATCTCGGAGATATCCACCCAGCGGTTTTCTTTTACCGAGCGGTAAGCCGCGTCCAGCACCGCCTGGCACTTCTTCGCGTTCTCGAGGGTCGCTTCCAGTCCGTCCGTCTTTCCTTCGATAATGTTCAGGTAAGCCTTCGACTGGATCGCGTCATGCCGCGCTTCCGGTTTGAGGATCTGGATTTCATTGGCGCCGGTCTGGACTTCCAGGCTCTGCCTGCCTTCCACGTATTTGTAATCCAGTCTTCCCTTTTCGCCGTAAACCTCAACCTCGATCCAGTCGCCGATGAATTTGGTGGTTCTGGAAATCTGGAAGGTGGCGTTCACATTGTTTTCCATTTTCGCGATGATGTTGCACCAGTCCCAGGTGGTCACGGGCACGATCTTCTCGCTGTGCAGCTCGCGGCGCTCCTTTACAAAAATACCCGCGTCCGCGCTGACGGATACAAATTCGTTGCCGATAAAGCGGGCGATGTCAAACATATGGGATGAAAGGTCGCCCATGACCCCGGAAGCGGACTGCTTTTCGTCAAAGCGCCACTCCAGACGGCGACCCTCCCACAGGCCGCTGTCCTTGATGCAGCGGATGTACACATGGTAGATCTGCCCCAGCTTTCCGGAATCGATCTGCTCCTTCATCAGGCGCACATACGGCCTGTAGTGCCAGGAAAAACATACCATGCCCGGCAGGCCCTTTTCGTTCGCGCCGTCGCAGATGGTTTTTACTTCGTGATAATTCATGCCCATCGGCTTCTCCGTGCAGAACGGAATGCCGCGTTTGACCGCTTCGGCCGCGATCGGGCAGTGCATGTTGTCCGGCGTCGCGATATCCACCGCGTCCACCAGGCCGCTGTCCATCAGATCCGTCGCCTTCAGATAGCGGCGTTCCGCCGGAACGTGCAGCTTTTCCCCGACCTTTTCCAGCTTTTCGGGATCGATATCGCAGATCGCGGTAATTTCACAATTATCGCACTGCAGATAGCCCGGAATATGTACACCGTTCATAATTCCGCCGACGCCGATCAGACCGATACGCCATTTTTTCATTGAAAACATCCCCTTTTTTAACCGTAATCGTTTCGGTACAGAACACCTGTTGCCATAATGGTATTGTAATGCGGTCCCACTCATGATAAAATAACTTATCCTGTCATTTGAATTGTATGATTGTCGCAGAAAGGAAGACGCCATGTTCGCGGAAAACTGCAAGAAGCTGACAGAGGATTTTGTGATCGGAAACGTTTTTGTGGCACCGGTGCTCGGGGAAATCGGAAGCACTTACCGGCAGCCCTGCCGCAGTGAAAACCAGTTTTATCTGTGCTGCAGCGGCACCCGGGATTATTTCCGTCCGCAGGGCGAGCGGTTTCTTTCCACCGTGCCCGATGACATCCTCTTCATGCCGACCGGAGCCTCCTACTACACGACCGTGACCGGAGAAAGCGCCTCGACCGGATACGGGATCCTGTTCAAGCTCTATGACCGGCGCGGGCATGAGATCATTCTCGGAAACGAACCGGAAGTCATCCTGCGGGACCGGAACGGTTTCTTTCAGGAGAGGTTCCGGGAGATGCTCGTGCTGATACTCAGCGGCGGGTTTTCCCTGATGCAGATCAAGGCGCGTCTCTATGATCTGCTGTATCTGTTCGTTACCGAAAAAATGCGGGAAAAAACCGATATGCAGATAAGAAGCGTACTGCCCGCCGTGCACTACATGGAGAACCACCTGCAGGAAAACTGCACGGTGGAGCAGCTCGCGCAGCTGTGCTTCATGAGCCGCTCCACCTTTCACAGGCGCTTTCAGGCGGAGTATCACTGCTCGCCCATCGTCTGGCACCTGAAAGCGCGCATCCGGAAAAGCCGCGAGCTGCTCGCCAGCGGCATGTACACCGTGGAGCGGGTCGCCGAAATCATGGGCTTCTGCGACACCTGCTACTTCAGCCGCATATTCTATAAATATACCGGCCGCCACGCCCGGGATTACCGGAGCAACCGGCATTAAAACCGATTCATCCAAATCCGATCCTTGTTCTTTCATCGATCACAGTCTGAGGATGACTGTCTGTGCCGCCGGGCGCACTTGCGAAACGGGGCCAAACGCTATATAATGAAGCGGAAGACCGCATTGCGCGGCTGATACAGAAGGAGGGATTTTCATGTCTTACT
>CADBNX010000404.1 GCA_902796115.1 uncultured Eubacteriales bacterium | reverse complement strand
TCAAGGCTTTTCCGTGGTCGAGGTGACTGGATTTGAACCAGCGACCTTTTGGTCCCGAACCAAACGCGCTACCAAACTGCGCTACACCTCGCTGGAGCCAATGAAGGGACTCGAACCCTTGACCTGCGGTTTACGAAACCGCTGCTCTACCAGCTGAGCCACATTGGCATTCCCAACCAACGAAGGGATTATACCACAGGGAAAAACAAATGTCAAACAGAAAATTGAGGGTAATTTTACACAACGGACAGCAACCAAATGCCGAACATTTTTTTATTTTACTCTTTTAATATTCGCTTATATGTGCTATAATCCTAAACAACGCTCCTTCGGCATGGCAGACGGACGGCGCCGGCTGAGCCGGAACAGGCATGCGGGACGGAGCGATTCCCTGTGTTTTCGAGATAACAGGCATGATGATGGGCAGGAGAAGGGTATCATGGACAAGGTAAAAAGAAATGAAAGGCTGGCAGTGATGCTGCATGTGCTGGGGAGCGCTCCCAACCGCATCGTGCCGTTTTCCACGTTTTGCGAAATGTTCGGATCTGCGAAGTCAACGGTCAGCGAGGACACGGACCTGCTGCAGAAAATGGCCCTGCGCTACGGACTGGGCAAGGTGGAAACGCTGACCGGCGCGGCCGGCGGCGTGCGTTTCCGTCCGCTGGATTTGGGAGAAAAGCGGCGGGAAAGGGTGCTTGCGCTCTGTGAACGGCTGGAGGAACCGGACCGGGTGCTGCCGGGCGGGTTCCTGTATCAGTCCGATCTGCTGTCGGATCCTTCAGCGGTGAGCGATATGGCCAGGATTTTCGCGGGTGTATCCTATCCGCTGCTGCCGGAATTCATCCTGACGATGGAAACCAAGGGGATCCCGGTGGCGATGCTGACCGCGCAGGCGATGAGTCTGCCGCTGGTGATCGCCCGGCATTCCAACAAAGTGTATGAGGGAAGCGCGGTCAATATTTCCTATATGACCTCTTCGGGCCGCATCGAAACGATGAGTCTGTCGCGGCGGGCGGTGCGGGAAGGCTCCCGCGCGCTGATCGTGGATGATTTCATGCGCGGCGGCGGCACGGTGAACGGCATGCGTTCCCTGATGAAGGAATTCCATGTGGACGTGGTCGGCGCGTGCGTGGTGCTGGCCGTGGAAGACGCGAACCATCCCATTCCGCAGGATGTGAAGGCGCTGATGCTGCTTTCCCGCGGAGAGGACGGACAGACGCTGAAGGTGAGGCCGGGAGACTGGCTGTAAACTGAGGGGAGGAACCAGATATGGCGGAAGAACTGTTGTTTGCGCTCGGTACCTATACCACGCTGGGGGGACCCGGCATCCGGATCTTTTCCCTGGAAGGCAACGAATTCCGGGTGCACGCGGATACATACGCGGAGGATCCGATTTACCTGCTGCGGGACAGGGGGGAAGCGTATCTGTACGCGGTCTGCGGCGGAGAAGGCCCGCAGGAGGGCTGGGCCGCTTCCTTCGCGCCGAAGGACGGGGACTGGAAAAACGGCCTGGAGGCGCTGGACAGGCGGATGTGCGGCGCGGTGTGTCCCTGCCACCTTTGCATTGCCGACGGGGACCTGATCACCGGCGAATACGCGGACGGATGCATTTCGGTGTTCCCGCTTGAGAACGGGCGCGTCGGAGAAAGAAAGCAGCTGATCCGGCATACCGGACACGGCGCGCATCCGGTGCGCCAGACCTGCGCGCACGTGCACCAGGTGCTGCCCTTCGGAGCGGATTTCCTGTGCATGGAGCACGGCGAGGACAGGATCATCCGGTATACGAAGCGGAACGGGGAATGGATCGAGAAGAGCGAGGTGCGCCTGGCGCCCGGCAAGGCGCCGCGGCACGGACTCGTGTACGGCTACAGACTGTATGTGGTGACGGAGCTTGGCAGCACGCTGCAGGTGTATGACATATCGGGAAGCGAATGGACGCTGATGCAGGAGCTTTCCCTGCCGACGGCGGTTCCGGAAATCAATTTCCCGGCCGCGCTGCGCCTGCTGCCGGACGGGAAGGGACTGTGCGCCTCAAGCCGCGGGGCGGATAAGATATCGTTCTTCGCCTTCGACGGGGACGGCAGCCTGATCCGGCGGGGGGAAGCGGACGTACGCGGCCACTGGCCGCGCGATATCCTGCCGCTCGCGGACGGACGCGTGCTGGTGACGAACCAGAAAACCGGCAATGTGGCGCTGCTCGGCCGCGACAGGAAGGACTGCTGGGCGCTGCTTGCCAATATGCAGGTCAGCGCGCCGGTGGCGCTGCTGCAGTTGAAGTAAAGATTCCGGGAGAGGGAAGCCTCTCCTTTTTTTGACGGCTCCGGTTGTGAAAGCACGGCGCGGGAGCGGAGCAGCGGCGGCATCGGACGGGAAGCCGCCTGCCGATGTCCTGCGCGAAAAGGAGAATGCATATGAAGCATCACGGAACAGGGATCCCCTTCCTTGCGTACCGCTCGTTTTATACCCCGCTCAATACGATCGAACGCTTCGCCGGGGCGGGGTATGACACCATCTGCGTGTTTCCGGCGCATACGCGCAATTCGCTGGGCGAGCCCTACAGCCAGTACGATCCGACCTGGCTGTGGTACGACCGGATCGATCCGACGCCGTTTGACCGCATGGCAGAGGATATTCTGCGGGCCATGCCTTCCGCCCGCTTCCTGCTGATGATCGACCTGAATTCCCCGGTGTGGCTGGAGCACCAGAAGGCTTACACCTGCTGCGATTCCTTCAACAACCTGGGCAGGGCGGTGCACAATCCGGAATGGAAGGAACCCACGGAAAACTACCTGTCGGTTTTTCTGCGCCACGCCATGGAAAAATACCGTGACCGCATCGCCGCCTGTATCCTCGCCTGCGGCGCCACGGACGAGTGGTATGATTACTCCTCCGGCACGGAAAGCGGAGACCGCCGCGCCGCCTGGCGCGCCTGGCAGACCGCGCACGGCAGGCCGGATCCCATCGATATCCCGCCTCAGTCCGTGCGGGAGCATCTGTCGCACGAAAACTTCCTGCGGGATCCGGAAAAGGACGGACTGGCCGTCGACTACTGGCGCTTCTGCAACGAATCCATCGCGGACACCATTCTGGAATTCGCGCGTATTGCCCGGGGCATCACGGGTCCGGACGTGGAAATCGGATGCTTTTACGGCTATATCCTGGAAAAGAGCTTTAAAACGCTGGTTTCCTGCGGACATCTGGCCTATGAGAAGGTGCTGGACTGCCCCGATATCGATTTCCTGATCAGCCCGGGCACCTACGTGGACCGGGAAATGGGCGGGGGAAGCGGGTTCCTGATCCCGAACGGCACGGCGGCCGTACGGGGAAAGCGCCTGCTGCATGAGTGCGACCAGCGCACGAATACCTACAATTCCTATCTGACGCCGTACATCAACCTGCGCCTCAAAACCGCGTGGCCTGACGAAAAATCGACCGTGGCCGGCATCAGGCGCGAAGCCGCACTGGGGCTCATCAAACGGACGCACCTGTGGTGGTTCGATATGTGGGGGGATTACTACCAGGGCGAGCGGGTGATGGATACGCTCTCCCGTGTGCACGAACTGTGGACACGGTTCGGCGCCTGTAAGCCCGTGGATGTGTGCGGGACGGCCATGATCGTGGATCCGGACAGCACGTACCTGGTGAATCAGGATCACCCGATGACACCGGAAATGAACCTGGGCACCCGGAACAAGCTGAACCGCCTCGGCGCGCCGTTTGAGGTATATTCTTTTTTCGATATCCCGCGCATTCCGGATTTCAAACGGTACAGGTTCGTGATCTTTACCTCGCTTTTCAGCCTGAATGCCGAAAAGAAAAAAGTACTGGACGAATACGTACTGCGGGACGGACGGACGGTACTGTGGCTGTACGGGCCGGGCATCTGCACGGACGGGCGGCTGGACACCGCCGCCTGCGAGCGTCTCTGCGGCATTCCCTACGGGAAGGAAGGGCTGAGCGTGCGGCGGATGGACGGCTGGACCTCCGCGTACCTGCACAACTGGCGGGACCTGACGCCCGCCATGCTGCGGAAGCTTGCGGAGGAAAGCGGCGCGCGCCTGACGGTGGACGCGGAAATCCCCGTTTACGCGGAAGGGGATCTTCTTGCCGTTCACACGAAGGAGGGCGGAAGGCTGACGGTACGTGTGGACGAGGACGTGACTCTGGCGGAGGAGCTCTTCACCGGCTCCACCTGCGCGGTGCGGGAAGGCCGCTTCGAATACCCGTTCGAAGCGCCGGATACCGCGCTGTTTCATCTGAAAAGAACAGCAGATTGAACGAAAGGCGGTTCGTGTATGAACGGAAAAATCACGGCGGTGCTCTGCGGGCTCGGATTCGGAAGCGCTTTTGTGCCGATCTGGCGCGATCATCCGGATGTGAAAACCATCGGCCTGTACGACAGCGATCAGGAAAAGCTGCGGCAGGCGGCGGAAAAATATGGCATCACACGGCTGTACGGCAGCTTTGAGGAAGTATTGCGGGATGAGGACGTGGACGCGGTGCATCTGGTGACGCCGATTCCTGCGCACGAGGAAATGACAGTGCGCGTGCTGCGCAGCGGCAAACACTGCGCCTGCACCGTACCGATGAGCGTGACCCTGGAGGGGATCCGCGAAATCGTCCGCGCGCAGCGCGAAAGCGGCAAAAACTATATGCTGATGGAAACGACGCTCTACACCCGTCAGTATCTCAACGCGGCGGAGATGAAGCGCCGCGGGGAGCTGGGACGCGTACAGCTGCTCCGGGGCTGCCATTATCAGGATATGGAAAACTGGCCGGAGTACTGGCGCGGGCTGCCGCCGATGTACTACGCCACGCACGCGATGAGCCCCATCGCCGCGCTGGCCGGGGCGCGCATCGAAAAGGTGGTCTGTTTCGGTTCCGGTACCATGCGGCCGGAACTGCGCTGCCGCTGGGGAAATCCGTTTCCCGCGGAAAGCGCGCTGCTGCGTTTTGAAAACGGGCTGACGGGCGAGGTGACGCGCACGCTGTTTGAAACGGCGCGCACCTATCTGGAAGGGTTTTATGTGTACGGCTCGAAGGCCTCGCTGGAGTGGGGCTTCCGGGATTCGGACGATCTGATCCTGACCAGACTGGAAGAAACGGAGCATCGCGGCTGGGATACGCCCGCGAAGCCGGTTCGGTCTCCCGCGGTATTTGAAAACCTGCCGCCCGAAATCCGCCGTTATACCGTGGCCGCGGGAGAATGGGACGCGACGCAGCCTGAAAAATCACTCAGGGACGGGGCAGCCGGCGGGCATCACGGCTCCCATCCGCACCTGGTGCACGAATTCGTGCGCAGCATTCTGGAAGAAAGGGCGCCTGCCATCCATATGGAATTTGCCGCCAACGTGAGCGCCGCGGGCATCCTGGCGCACGCGTCGGCGCTGAGCGGCGGCAGGGAGATCGACATTCCGGAATTCTGACCGCGCGGCATACATTCGGGGCTGTGAAAGCTTTCTTCGATGAAGCCGCGATGGCTCCGGGATGGGAGAGAGACGGATGAAAACGGTGATCCTACGCGCCGGCGACGCCGGACGGGACGCTTTGCCCCTGATTCAGAAAGCGCTGGACGAAATCGGGGAGGGCGGAACGCTTTGCTTTGAAAAGGGCGTTTATCCGCTGTCCGCGGCTGTGGAGCTTCACGGAAAGCGGAACCTGACGGTCGATGGGGACGGAAGCGTGTTCGCGCCGTTCTACGACCGGGAAGGGGAATTTGAAAACAGCGCGGACTGCTTTCATATTTCAGACTGCGAAAACCTGACCCTGAAGCGCTTTACGGTGGACGCAGGCCTGCCCGCCAATTCCGCGGGCAGGATCCTGCGCGTGGAAGGGGACCGTGTGACGGTGCGGATACATGCCCGGGTGCCGTTC
>CADBNX010000403.1 GCA_902796115.1 uncultured Eubacteriales bacterium | reverse complement strand
TCCTCCTTCTCAAAATTTGATTATTCATGCTTGGTCCGCCGGCCGCGTCTTTGATTCACCTCCTCCGCCGCGTTCCGGCCGCCAACGGAATCAAGGGTTACATTTTGACCGCGCCGACAAGGATGCCGGCGGCAAAATGCCGCTGCAGGAAAGGATATACGATCATGATCGGCACCATCGTGATCATCACGGCGGCCATCTTCAGGCCCTGGCTGAATACCTCCAGATAATCCGTATTGTGGATATCCAGTTCCAGCGACTCCGTATTGACCACGATCGTGCGCAGCATGATCTGCAGCGTTTTCACATTCGGTTTATTGAGCACGATCATAGACCAGTACCATTCGTTCCAGTACCCCACCGCGGTAAAAAGTGAAAACGTCACAACAATCGGCTTAATCAACGGAATCACGATGCGGAGAAAGGTCTGCAATTCGCCGGCGCCGTCGATCCGTGCCGCTTCCGTAAGGGATGAAGGCAGCTGATCGATGCCGTTTTTCATAATGATGATGTGAAAAGGCGACACCGCGTGCAGGAAAATGATCGCGAACGGATTGTTGATCAGTTTCAGGTCCCGGATCAGCAGATACGTCGGGATGAGCCCTCCGCCGAAGTACATTGTGATCAAAAGAAAAAGGAAAGCGGCCTTCTTGCCGGGATAGGCTTTCATCGCCAGCGCATAGGCATACATCAGGGAAATCGTCATGCCGATCGCTGTACCGACCAGCACAATGAACAAGGTGTTTTTGTATCCGGACAGGATATTCATCCTGTCAAAAACATAGCTGTAATTTTCCAGCGTGAAGCTTCTCGGGTACAGCTGTACCGGGTATTTCACGTAAGACATGCTGGATGTGAAGGAGGTTACGATTGAAGTATAAAACGGAAATACGATCAGGACCACCAGCGCGGTCAGCACTGCCGCGCTGACGATGTCCATCGCTTCCGGGCGTTTTCTGCTGCCTTTCATCTTCTCACCCCTCCTCCTTCTTCTCTCCGAACAGCCCCTGCCCGAACAGTGCTTTGGTACCCATATTGGCAAGCACCAGCAGCACACAGTTGACCAGAGACTTGAACAGTCCCACCGCGGTGGAAAAACTGTAATTCGGTGTCGCCGAGAAAGTGATGTCATACACGTAAGTATCGATGATATCGACCTGGCTGAGCACCACCGGATTGCGCAGATTGAAAATCTGCTCAAATCCGGCATTCATCGAGGAGCCCACTTTCAGGATCAGCATGGTAATGATCGTCGCCCGGAGGCCGGGAAGTGTCACATGCCAGATGCGTCGCAGCCTGCCCGCACCGTCGATGGCAGCCGCTTCGTACAGTTCGCTGTTGATGCCGGCCAGCGAAGCGATAAAGATGATGGACGACCAGCCCGCTTCTTTCCAGTCCGCGGTAAAGAAGATAAACCCGCGGAAGGTGGAGGGATTGGTCAGGAAGTTCGCACTCGGCAGCCCGAACAGATTCAGCACATGATTTGCCACCCCATACGTGCCGAAGAAATCCTGCAGGATGGTCGCGACGATGACCCAGGAGAGAAAATGCGGAAAAGTCACGATCGTCTGATACAGTTTTTTGACTTTCACCCCGCGCATCTCATTGAAAAGGATCGCGATGATGATGGGAACCGGAAATTCGAATAACAACCTGCCGAAACTGATGAGCAGCGTATTCAGGATTGAAGATACGGCACGCGGCGTCACAAACAGGCGCTGAAAATGCACGAAACCCGCCCACGGGCTTCGCCAAATCCCCATCCTGGCGTTGAAATTCCGAAAGGCAAGCGTAAGCCCGCCGATCGGGATATAACGGAAAACGATCAGGTAGACAATACCCGGCAGCAGAAATAGATAGGCCATTCGCGCCCGCCATATACGGACCAGCAGCCTCTGCGGACCGTTTCTCACGGACCGGTTCTGTTTCATAACCGCATCCCCCCGCATCAGATGTCTGTATCGTAACAGTTTCGGACAAATCCATCAACGATTATCTTTGGAAAGAATAACAGTTTTTTCGGTTGTTTCCCCCGGAAGCTTCATGGCACATCCGCTTCGCTCAGTATGAAACCCGCCTTCTGCAGTTCCGGCCTGAGCCGCGAATACGGCAGGGTCCGGATATCATCCACCTGCTGTGCGCACAGCGCGGTCATGAGGCCGGCCGCCTCGCCGATCGTCATACAGGTGTTCATCATCCGGAACGTTCCCACGATATGGGGATCGGCGGAAATGCACCGTCCCGCCGCGAGTGCGTTCCGCAGGGCCGGACTGATCATCGTTCCCATCGGGACAGCGCTGAA
Source organism: uncultured Eubacteriales bacterium (assembly GCA_902796115.1). Classification (GTDB taxonomy): domain Bacteria; phylum Bacillota; class Clostridia; order Christensenellales; family Aristaeellaceae; genus RUG756. The sequence goes on along the minus strand of CADBNX010000403.1, from coordinate 943 downwards.
CCCCTCCCTGTTCTGTGCCCAGGCGGCCATGAATTTCTCATCCTTTTTCGCGCCGTGATTTCCGTGCGCGCCATAGCTCCGGCTGGTCAGTACGACCGGCTCCTCCGTACAGATGCCTTTTGCCACCATTTCTTCCGTGAAGGTCTCCTTGCCCACGATCCCCTGGGCGCAGCGCACGCCGATACGGCCGGCGGTCTCCAGCAGATAACACTGCGAGAATCCCGGCATTTCCCGACGCAGGAAATCAAAGACCGCGAAAACGCTCTCGCGCAGTTCGCCGTCCATCCGGGTCATATCCCGCGAATCCAGGGCATCCCCTTCCGCGTAGCATACCGCGATCTGTACCACACCGGGATTCAGCTGCACGGAATAGCCGAAATGGTCCCACACATGCTCCGGCAGCCTTCCTTCCCGGTATGCCTGCTGATACAGCATACAGTTGTATTGGTGGTCAAACGGCGTCACTCCGCCCACGAAGAAAAACATGGAATGATGCATTCCGTCTTCCCGCGCATATTTGCGTACGGGAACCCCGGCCTGCCGGAACAGCAGTCCGTCCCCCGTAGCGTCCACGAAATACTTTGCCCGCATCAGCCGCGGCCCTTCCAGGCAGCTCACCAGTACCGCCCGCAGTTCATCCCCCTCCGTGACTGCATCCGCCATCTGCGCGTAAAAAACGCATTCCACATGCGCTTCTTTCAGCATGCGCCGGTACATCCGTTTCATCTGTTCCGGCTGAAGCTGTACTTTGGCGGTCAGCTTTCTGCCGGCAATCGGCCTGAATTCCGGCATCGCGCAGCCGTCGTTCAGGATCAGGGAAGCGGCTCCTTCTTCGTCCATCCTGCGGATAAACTCCTCCGAAAGACCCGCCGTGCTCTGTTTCCCGCCGACGCCGAATCCAAAATACAGCGGTACACAGGATTGAGTGCCTACGCCCCCCGCG
>CADBNX010000402.1 GCA_902796115.1 uncultured Eubacteriales bacterium | reverse complement strand
TGCCGGCTGTGCGGCTTCGGGGATGGGGAAACCGGGCGCAAAACCCTGCTGCTCGGGATCCTGGTTGAGGAAGGAAACGCGGATACCGCCGTCCGGGCGATGGACCTGGCCTGTGAGAACGGTTCGTTTTTTGTGATGAAACAGAGCGGGAACTCAATCGAGGGCGTGCTGCTTGAAAACAGCCCCGGGGCGCTGCGGGACACGGAAAGCCTGCCGCAGAAGCTGGAAGAAAGGATCGCGGCCGTATCCGGCACCTCCGTCCGTCTCCGCTGCCTGGGAGAATATGCCACACTGCGTCAGTTTGCGCTCCGGCAGCCGTCCTGTGAGGCCGCGGAGCTCCAGGGCCCGGTTCCGCGGGCGGAAAGCTATCTGCGGGCGCATTTCCGTGAAAACGTCACGCTCAACGAAGTAGCGGCGAAAATTTATGTGAATCCGGTATACCTTTCCCGGGTGTTCCATGAAAAAACGGGCAAGACCTTTACGGAAGCGCTGACGCAGATCCGCATGGAGCACGCGCGCCGGCAGCTGCGGGAAACCCACCGCCCGATCACGGAGATCGCGCGGGAATGCGGATATCCGGATACCAAATACTTTTTCAAGCAGTTCAAACGTTATGCCGGCGTATCGCCCGGCGAATGGCGGACCATGAAAAAGGACAGGGAAGAGGAACATGACTGACCACACCGGACACCTGCGGATGGACAGGCTGCGGCGCAGCGGCTTCAGCAGGCTTTTCATGCGCATATTCCTGGTTACCTTCCTGACGCTCGCGCTGATTCTCGCGGTCCTGCAGACGTATTCCTATCTGCAGACGCGGTATCTGCTCGACCGGGAACTCGACAGCGCAAACCTGCGCCGTCTGTCCAGCATCCGGGAGGCGGCGGACACCGTCCGCCGGCAGATGCAGACGCAGATCATGCAGATTTCCGTCGATACCGATATCCGCACTTTCCTGCGGAACACGGCGCCGGACGCCTACAGCTACCTGGATGTGGAAAACCGGATCAATATCGTCAAAAAAATGGAGAGCTGGATTTCCGCCTCCCCCATCGATTCCATCCTCGTGTACAATTCCGCCGCGGACCGCGTCGTGGCCAGCAGTTACGGCGGCGCCTTCCTCATGCATTACGAAGACAAAAAGGCCGTCGAAACGCTCGCGGACATGCGGATTTCCCCGACGCAGAACCTCTTTTTCAGGCAGAGCCGGATCACGAGCAACACGGAAACACCCTGCCTGGCGCTGGCGATCCGGCTGAACTCCCGGAATATGGGCTTCGGGTATATCGTGCTGTACATACAGGAAGACCATCTGCGGCAGATGATCCGGGAAAAGCTGGTAGACGATGTGAGCGAGGTGCTGCTGATCGACGAAAACGACACCATCCTGCTGGATACCCACGCGCGGTATGCCGGGCAGACGCTCGCGGCACTGAACCTGACCCCGGAGCAGGAAGAGCGCATCCATACCACAGACAGCAAGGCCTTCAATACCCGCACAGACGGAAGCATGATGCGCTTTTCCTGGGTGCATTCCCTGTCCGACGGCATGATCTATCTGCAGATGATGCCCTACAATCATTACGCGACCCTGCTCGTCCATCTGGTGCGGACGACGCTTGTATCTCTCGCGCTCGGGACCCTGGTGGCGCTCGCGGCGTCCTGGGTGCTGGCGCGGTACGCACATAAGCCCATCCGTTCCCTGACGAGCGCCATCACGGACCCCCCGTCGGATACCGAAGGGCTGGACTGCGACGAGGAAACCGGATACATCCTGATGAAGCTGCTGCTTGCCAACGACAAAAACGTGCGGCTCGAGCGGGAAAACCTGCAGCAGTTCGAAGCGCTGAAGCGGGCGCAGGCGAACGTGCTGCAGGCGCAGATCACGCCGCATTTTCTGTACAATACCCTGCAGGCCATCCAGATGATGGTCATGATGGAAACCGGCAAAACCAAAAGCCCGGCGACGGAGGCGCTCCTGGCGCTGTCCGGGATCACCCGCACCCTGCTGCAGAAAAAAGAGGATACGGTGACGCTGGAAGAGGAAGTACGGTATCTGGAACAGTATGTGTACCTGAAAAAACTCAGCTATCCGGACACGCTCCGGGTGGAGGTCGATATCCCTCCGGAGGCGCTTGAATGCAGCGTGCCCAAGATTTCCCTGCAGCCGCTGGTGGAAAACGTGATCATGCACGGAATGCCGGAAGGCTGCGTCTGCAGGATCGAAATCAGGGCGCGGAAGGAAAACGGCACGCTCACGGTTTCCGTGGACGACAACGGACCGGGAATGGACGAAGAGCAGATCCGGACCTTCAACCAGGCGTCCGGTCAGGACGTGGTGCTGCGCAACCAGCAGGTGGGACTGATCAACCTGGCGCAGCGGCTGAAGCTGCTCTGGGGCGACGGGGCCTCCCTTCGCCTCTCCGCAAGCGCGCTGGGCGGCCTGCGGGTCGAATTCCGCCTGCCCGTT
>CADBNX010000401.1 GCA_902796115.1 uncultured Eubacteriales bacterium | reverse complement strand
TGCTTACGCGCCGCGCCGCCGTCAGAATCGCCGCCGCTCTCGGCGAAGATCCCGGGAAGTTTTTTCCGAAATGAACAAATGAACAGGGGAAGAATGCCGCATCCGAGACCCGGTACACGTGCAACATAACCGGTCCGCTTTCAAAAACATCAAAAAAATGAAGTTTTGAAAGCATGCAGCGTGGAATCCGGAAACAGACTGCAAGGGAATCCGCATCATCAACCCGGTCCGGCTGCCGGACGCATGAAGCCCTGCCGCCGTGCGCAAAGCAAGGGGAAGACATGCCGCCGCGCCCGGCTCAAGCGGACTTGCAGGGATAACAGGAAAACAGGGAAAATGTCCCGGCAGCTTGCAGTTCTTACAGCTTGACGTCGGAAAAGGCGTCCTGCAGCGAACCGAAGGAACGACGGTCCGGGGCGGGCATGGGATACGCTTCCAGCACCTTTCGCTGGATTTCAAACAAATGGTCCGTGCCGGTCTTCGCCAGATCCAGCAGGCAGTTCAGATCCTCCCGGGAAAACGGCTTTTCCTCCGCGGTGCCCTGAATTTCCACAAAGCGCCCGGATTCCGTCATAATCACGTTCATATCCACATCCGCGGAAGAATCCTCTTCATAGCAAAGATCCAGCAGATGACGTCCGCCAAGCATTCCCACGCTGATGGCGGCCACATTCTCCCGCATGGGATACCGGGGAATCGCCTTTTTCGCCAGCAGACGGCGGAAGGCCATCTGGAGCACCACCGACGCGCAGCTTATGCTGGCGCAGCGGGTCCCGCCGTCGGCGTCAATCACATCGCAGTCAATGTACATGGTATTCGGGCCCAGCGCTTCCAGGTTGATCACGGAACGGAAGCTGCGTCCGATCAGGCGCTGGATTTCCATGGTCCGCCCGGACTGTTTTCCTTTGGAGGCTTCGCGCTGGACGCGGGTATTGCCCGCGCCGGGAATCATGCCGTATTCGCTGGTCACCCAGCCGCCGGAAACGCCCTGCGAACGCATCCAGGAGGGAACGCCCGGTTCAAAAGACACGGAACAAAGGACCTTGGTCCCCCCCGTTTCGATCAGTGCGGAAGCCACCGGGTGCGCCAGAAAATCCGGAATGATCCGGGTTTTGCGCATCTGATTGCATTCACGTCCGTCCGTCCGTTTGAAAGAATTGCTCATGGCCGGAAATTACTCCCTTTTTCAGGAACGTTTTTTCGTGTGCGGACGCCTCGGGATCCCCCCATCTTCCGGGAAACAAAAAACCGCCGCCGGCGACAGAACACCCGCGCACCTGGTCTCAACGCTTAGAGCTGCTTTGTTCCCAACCTGACTCGGTTCACGCGATTCCAGCACACAGGGTCCGGCACCGGCAGCGGAAAAAATCCGGATAAAAACATTCGCGTCCGTACGAACCCGTTCAAGGATTCACTGTACATGCGGATTTGAAAAAGTCAAGGTCGCGCGCAAGCTCTTCCTGCAAATTTTTCCGGTTTACAATCCGGTCGATCAGCCCCTTCCGCAGCAGGAACTCCGAGGTCTGGAAGCCTTCCGGAAGTTCCGCCTGGGTCGTTTCCTTGATCACCCGGGGACCGGCGAAGCCGATCAGGGCTTCCGGTTCGGCCAGGATCAGATCCCCCAGGGAGGCAAAGCTGGCCGTGACGCCGGCGGTCGTGGGATGGGTCATTACCACGATATAGGGCAGTCCGGCCTCGCCGTGGCGTTCCACCGCGGCGCTGGTCTTGGCCATCTGCATCAGACTGATCATGCCTTCATACATCCTGGCGCCGCCGGAGGCCGTCACGATCACCACGCACAGGCGGTGTTCCGTGCCGTACTCGATGATGCGGGTGATCTTTTCGCCCACCACGGCGCCCATGCTGGCGCCCAGGAAGCGGAAATCCATTACGCCGAGGGCATAGGGAATCCCCCGGAGCGTAGCGCTTCCGCAGACCACGGCCTCCTTCAGGGCGGTCTTCGCCTGATTGGAAACGATTTTTTCGGAATAGCCCTTGAATTTCAATGTGTCTACGGGCAGGATATCGCCGAAAAGTTCATGAAAGCTTCCGCTGTCCGTCAGCAGTTCAATGCGTTTCCAGGCGGTCATGGGATAGTGGTATCCGCATTTCGGGCAGATGTTCAGATTGGATTCCCGTTCCTGCGTAAAGATGATTTCATCGCATTTCTTGCATTTCTCCCAG
>CADBNX010000400.1 GCA_902796115.1 uncultured Eubacteriales bacterium | reverse complement strand
GTTTGAAAAACTTCACATTGTTCGATATGCATACCCATACCTACCGGGCGGACGCGCTGCCTTTCTTCCGGGATTACCTGGACCGGGCGGGGCTTTCCGGGCTGTGCGTCGCCTCCTATGGCTGCTTCGGGGACGGCTTCACGCCGGAACAGCTGCTGCTGCCGCTGTTCCTGAAACAGAAGGAAAAGCGGATCTGGGCCTATGGGTCCCTGCTCTGGCCGAATGGCTCCGCAGCGAAGCTGCGCGGAAAACGGGCGCCGGAGAAACAGGCACAAAGGCTGCTGGACATGGGCTTTGACGGATGGAAATTTCTGGAAAGCAAGCCCGGGTTCCGGAAAATGCTGGATCTGCCGCTTGACAGTCCCGTGCTGGAGCCGCTCTTCGGGCTGCTGGAAGAGCGGGGCAGCATGGTGCTCTGGCATGTGGCGGACCCCCCGGAATTCTGGGATCTGACAAAAGCGCCGGATTTTGCGGTGCGGGAGGGCTGGACCTATACGGACGGGACCTGGCTGCCCTGGGAAGCGCTGATCGGCGAGGCGCTGCACGTGCTGGACCGCCACCCGAAGCTTCGCGTCACGTTCGCGCATTTCTTTTTCCACTCGCAGGATATCCGTGCCGCGGCGGAGGTGATGGAGCGTTATCCTTCCGTCAGCTTCGACCTGACGCCGGGCATCGAAATGTATCAGAACTTCTCGAAAGCGCCGGAGGCGTGGCGGGAATTCTTCATCCGGTACGCGGACAGGATCCTGCTGGGTACGGACACGGACGAGGGGCTGGAGTGCGTGATGTGCGATACGGAAAAAGATCCGGCGGTTACGGTTTCCCATATCCGCCGTTTTCTGGAAACGGATGAGGAATTCCTGTTCTGGGGGAGGCCGGTGCGCGGACTGATGCTGCCGGAAGAAGCGCTGAAAAAGATTTACGGTGAGAATTTCAGAAATCATATGCCGCGGAGGCGGGACGTGGATCCGGACGCGCTGCGCGCCTTCGCCGCGGAAATGATGCCGTATATCCGGGATGAGGGCGTTAAGCGTCTGATCACGGGGAATTCGTAATATTTCTGCTGAATACGCTTGAAAAACAGCCGTATTCGCGGTTTGGCAGACTGCGGAGATATACGGTGAAGAAGTCCGGCAGCGGGTAACCGAGCTTGTGATGCCGCGCCGGCAGACCTGTCGGGATCTGTTGAAAAAGTATGAAATCGTCCGAACCGGATCGAACGGAAATGACGCAGGGAGGTTCACGAAAAAATGGAAAAACAGAAACTGGAAATCCGGAAGGAAGGGCTGTTCCTCGGAGGGAAGCCGTTTTATCTGGCGTCGGGTTCGATGCATTATTTTCGCGTCGAGCCGTCGGGATGGAAAAGGCGGCTGCGCCTGATGAAGGATTTCGGGCTGACCGCGGTGCAGACCTATGTGCCGTGGAACCTGCATGAAAAGGAGCGGGGAAAGTTCGATTTCTCCGGCATGCTGGATCTGGCGGCGTTCCTGCGCCTGTGCGCGGAAGAGGGACTGAAGGTGCTGCTGCGGCCCGCGCCGTTCATCTGTTCCGAGTGGGATTTCGGCGGTATGCCCTGGTGGCTGCTGAAGGAAAAGAAAGGCCTGCGCTGCATGGATCCCCGCTTTACCGGGGCGGTATCGGCGTGGTACCGCGCGCTCTGCCCGGAGTTTGTGCCGTTCCTTTCCACGAACGGCGGGCCCATCATCGCCGTGGATCTTGAAAATGAGTACGGCGGCTACGGGAACGATCACGCGTACATCGCTTTCCTGCGGGAGGAACTGACAAATCACGGCGTGGACGTGCCGTTTTACACGACGGACGGGAACAACCTGCAGATGCTGCGCGAGGGCGGCCTGCCGGACGTATGGAAGGGCGTCAATTACCGCATCGAAAGCCGGGAAGCCATCGCCCGCCTCCGGGAAGTGCAGCCGGACCTGCCGCCCTTCGTGGGGGAATACTGGTCCGGGTTTTCCAGCTATTTCGGCGCGCCGTTCGGCAAACGGCCCGTCGGGCCGATCGCGCGCGCCTACCGGGACGCGCTGGAGGAAGGCGCGTATGTGAATTTCTATATGTTCTGCGGCGGCACGAATTTCGGCTTTATGAACGGCGCCCGCATTACGGATACGTTTTTCCCGAGCGGATTAAAAAAGTTCAGGGCGATCACGACCAGCTACGATACGGAAGCGCTCGTCCGCGAGGACGGGGAACCCACGGAGAAGTATTATGCCTGCCGGCGGGAGCTGGACGCGTACCTGGGCAGGCCCGTGCGGGAGGACCGGCATTCTCCTTCCCGTTTTCTTTCGGCGGAGGACGTGCGCTTTGAAGACTGCGCGGAATTGCTGAGCCGCGCGGAGCTTTTCGGGGAATGCGTCGAAAGCGCCGCGCCGCTCACGTTCGAGCAGCT
>CADBNX010000399.1 GCA_902796115.1 uncultured Eubacteriales bacterium | reverse complement strand
GGAATCGATATCGGAATACAGGTCAAAGACCCCATCCTCTGTCTTCTTGCGGAAATAGATCCACATCATCATCCGGCCGACATATTCCGCGCCGGTTTCCTTCATAAAGGAAAGATAGGCTTCGTCATAAGGATGCATTTCCAGGCGTACGCTGTATTCTCCGGGTTCGCAGCGAATAAAATGGTAAGTGCAGAGGCCGACGCTTTCCAGCGCCCAGCCGTTCATGGCCATTTCGTTCAGCCAGTCTTCCTCCTTCTCAAAATCCCAGACCCAGAACCATTTTCTGATCGTTTTTCTGCTCTCCATGTTTCATTCCTCCCGCAGCATTCTCTCGCCGTTTTCTGCCAGTTCCCGCAGTCTTGCCACTTCGCTCTTCAGAACATGTAAGCCTTTTTCTGTCAGCCTGTATTCCTTTCGGCGGCTTTCATCCCCGGCGGGAAGCTGGATGATCCAGCCCTTCGCGCACAGCGCGTTCAGCGCCCCGTACAGGGTTCCGGCCGCCAGATGAACCCGCCCCCCCGACAGTTCTTCCGTCAGCTGCATGATGCCGTATCCGTGCCGCGGGCGGATCAGTGACAGCAGAATATAGTACGTGGCTTCTGTCAGGGCCAAACTTTCTGCCATACGCTCACCTCGATCGTTGTTCGATATATCGTAACTCGATATATCGTAAGGTTATTATATCGTCTCGCGATATATTTGTCAAGCGGTTTTCTGCAAATTATGCCGGCTGGCCGTTCTGTTCGCGCCTGTTATCTTTGACTGTATACCGTCACGGTTTTCCGGCAGGCTGCGGATCACGCAGCAAGGAACGTCAGGGCTCGTTCTCATTTCCCCATGTACAAAGCTGATCCAGAACTTTCATCAGCGAGCAGCCGCGTTCCGTAAGTGTATACTCGACTTTCGGCGGGACTTCCGGATACATTTTCCGATGAATCAGACCGTCCCGCTCCAGTTCCTTAAGCTGCAGGCTCAGCGTTTTGTCCGTTACCTTTCCCAGGTATCTCTGCATTTCGTTGAATCTGACGGGCTCATATTCCATCAGACAGTAGAGAATGACCGGTTTATACTTTCCTGCAATAAGAGAAAGCGTATAGCTGTATCCCGTATCAGTGAATTTTGCGTCCGCAATTCGATTCATCCCAATACTTACCTCCGGGATAGTACCTTTCTTAAATGATGGTACTTGTTTTGATTTTCGAAGCATGATAACATAAAAACGCCAAAGAGGCAATTCAGAGTTTCAGGAGGGAAAACCAATGAAGAAGGATCTCGGTATCCTGCAGGCTGTGTATCCGATGCCTGTTCTGATGGTGGCTGCGTACGATGAAACGGGAAAAGTCAATGTCATGAATGCCGCATGGGGCATGATCTGCGCAATGGATAAGATCGCGCTGTTTATTGATGAAGATCACAAAACAACGCAGAACATTCTGAAAACGAAAGCCCTGACGGTCGCCCTGGCCGATAAGGCACACATGGATGCTGCCGATTTCTTCGGGATTGCCTCCGGCAACAAAATGAACGACAAGTTTGAGCGCACGGGCTATCATGCCGTAAAGAGTGAGCACGTGAACGCTCCGGTTATTGAGGAATTCCCGGTTGTCATGGAATGCGAACTCGCAGAGGTTATCAGCACTGACAGCATGTACGCGATCGTCGGGAAAATCGTCAATGTCGCGGCAGAGGAAGCTGTGCTGGATGAAAAAGGAAAGATTGATCCCGCCAGACTGAACGCTCTGATATTCGATCAGTTCAGGCACGGATACTATGTTACCGGAGAACAGGTCGGCAAAGCCTGGCATGCGGGTGCGGGTTTGATGAAGGAATAATCAAAGTGTCCGCAGGAGCGTCCTTTTCGCAGCGCCGCTCCGGAGCCCTTGAAGAAAGAACGCGGATGTGAGTGCCTGCCGGTCCGATCCGGCGGTACGGCGGACAGCCTTCCAGCGATCATACGCATCCCGCGAAATGAAGAACGGGAAGCTGATTTCGGAGGAACGCATATGAGATTATTGTTCGTGATGGACAGGAAGGACTATGAACACTGCACCCGCCGTTTCGTCCGC
>CADBNX010000398.1 GCA_902796115.1 uncultured Eubacteriales bacterium | reverse complement strand
TGGAGGCGCGGTATCTTGACAGCGCGACGGGTACGGATATCGCGGACGCGGAGCGGAAAGCATGCGCGCTGAATGAGAACACGGCGTTTGAGGCAAAGAACATCCCCGGATATCAGCTGAACGGGGAGAGCGTACAGTATGTATGGGTGAACGAGAACGGGGAAGCGAGCACCAATCAGATCCTGTTCCGGTATTCGGCTGTCAATACGCCCGTTGTCGTTATTCAGTATCTGAACAGTGATACCATGGCAGAAATCATAGCTTCGGAAACCATCGCATGCGGAATCGGTCAGACGACTACGATTTTGCCAAAGTCCATTGATGGATTTGTACCGGACGGAGATCAACGGCAAACGGTAACGGTCGATTCGCTCGGCCGAGCCGATAAAAGTACATTATTGTTCTATTATAAAGCGATACCGCTGCCGGCGATTACAGTAAAACACATCGACAGCGGAACAAAGAATGAAGTGGCTGCACAGGAAACGGTGCTCTGTCAGCTGAATCAAGTGACAGAAGTGTATGCAAGGGAAATACCGGGTTACAGAATTGACGGGGATCTCACAAAACGGATATCCGTAGATGCAAACGGCAAAGCCGATTTGGATGAGGCGGTGTTTGAATATACGAAGATTGCCGAACCTGTCATACCGGTATACTTTGTTGACTCGGAAAACGGGAAAGTGATTGACGAGACAGAGCATGTCTCCTGCCCGCTCAATATGATCACCGGCATCACAGCCCATGACATTCCCGGCTATGAATTGATCGGAGATGCGCAGCGGAGTGTATCAGTGGATCAGAACGGACTGGCAGACACACAGGAAATCATTTTCAGGTATGTGATGATTTCCACAGTGACTTCCGGTCCGGATCCGGTCCCGACTGCCGCCGAAACACAGGACGCCTCGGTGACGACTGGGCCGAATCCGGTCACAGCGATGCCGACAGAGACGATTGTTACCGCGGCACCGTCCGTAACGGGTACACCGGTGATTGCACCCGTAATCATCAGCGTACACTATGTTACGGATAAGCAGGCGACATTGCGCGAACAGGATTCCTATCCTGTCAATCCCGGACAAAGCGTAACGATCAAGGCGCCGGTTTTTGCCGGATATACCCTGATCGGAGATACGGAGGCTTCGGTGACGGTCGACGCGAAAGGTACCGCCGACAGAACGGAAATCGTATTTCTGTACCGGGAAAATGATCTGCCCAAGGTGGCTCTTGTGCAGATCATCTATCGGGACCAGGCAACGCAGAGTGAGCTGTACAGTGCGACACAGGCGTTTGCGTCGGGCACCGAAACCGATATAACCGCGGATCTCTCACTGGTATCTGATGCATACGAGCTGATCGATGCTCCGGTCAGGCATTTGCGTGTCGATGCGCAGGGAAATGCCGAACCGACTGAAATTGAATTCCTTTTCAGGCTGAAAGAGCTGGCATCACGGATCATTGACGTGTACTACAGAGATGAATCCGGAAATGAAGTCGCTTCCGCGGCGCAGATCGAGTGCATAGAAGGAAATAACGCGATACAGGCGGATCCAATCGATCTGAAAGCGGGATACGAATTGATCGGAGAAGGTGTCGTGTATGTTCAGCTGAATCATAACGGTGAAACAGACAAACAGGAAATCGTGTTTGTTTACCGTCTCAACGCTACGGCAACGCCGGAACCGACATTTACTCCGACTCCCGAACCGACGGAGCCGCCTTATGCGATCGAGGAACGCAATGAATATGCTTATCCCAATGCCAGCGCGATCAATTTCAGAGCATCGCCCGATGTGAAATCTGACAGCAACATCATTGGCAAGATCACATCCAACGATCCGATCCATATCATCGGCTCTCTGGTAAACGATCAGGGACAGGAGTGGTATCTGGCAGAGGTCGAAGGTTCCCTGGGCTATGTGAACGCCAATGTCACCAGAATCATGACCCAGGCTGAACTGAACAGACTGTTTGGCTTTACGGCGACTCCTGTGCCGACGGAAATCCCGGACGGAATCCCGATTGAAAAATGGGCGAGAGTGAATTCCAAAAGCGTGGCGCTGCGCGCCGACAGCAATACCAACGCGAAAGTGATTGACCGGCTGAATGCGAAAACCGAACTGTGGGTTTTGAATTCGGAGACAGTGAACGGGCAAAAGTGGTATCGTGTTTTGTATCAGGGAACGGAAGCGTGGATGATGTCGAAATTTGTTGATCTGATGTCCGATGAAGAAAGCAGATCCAGGCAGGCTTCATTGTCATCTCCGGTTCCGACCAATACGCCCGAACCGACAAGGATGCCGACGACTCCCGTAACTCAGACGCCGACCATCGCGCCCAGTGCTCAGCCGACCTATACGCCGATACCCGTGGCGACGCCGGTTCCTCAGACGTACATAGGCTACGCATTGACCAATGTTCGCAGCTCTCTGCATTCCGCCGCAAGTCTGGATGACGATTCCGTACTTCAGCTTGTCGATCCGGAAACTCTGGTCCTCATCCAGTCCCAGACCTTTGTAGCCGGAAACTGCTGGGATCATGTTGAAATCATGTCAAGCGGAAGAACCGGCTTCATGCAGGACGCGCTTCTGACACATATCAATAACGAAGAAGCCAGAAGCTATCTCTCCGAAAGACAGGCTACCGCGACTCCCTATACCTTGGCTACGGATGCACCGGAACAGTACAGCGGTTATGCGTCAACGCTGGGAGATCATGCAGTCATGCGTGCATATGCCGACAGCAATGCGCAGATCATTCAGGTGCTGGAGAACGCTTCTGTTGTGATGGTGTACGGTCAGGAGTTCACACCGGAAAACACCTGGTCGCTGGTGAATTATGGCTCAAGCTGGGGATACATTCGAGAAGATCAGCTTCGAATGCTGACGGAAGAGGAAATCCGGCTGTACCTGGACAGCTTCCGGACGCCGACGCCGCAGCCGCAGCCTACGCCCACGCCGGTCCCGGTAACGGGCCAGAACCTGTCAAGCTACGGTTATGTGACAGCAAACAAGGTGAACCTGCGCCAGGGCCCGTCTGCAGAATCTGCGCAGCGCAGAATGCTTGATTTGTACGCATTTGCTCTTGTGCTCGGCACGGAGATCAATGAGAAGGGTGAAACCTGGTACCATGTTTCACAGGCCGGAACGGAAGGGTATATCAAGAGCAATTATTTCAAAGTACTGACGCTCGAGGAACTGGAAGGATTCATTGCCAGCGATGAATTCAATGCCTCCGAGAACAATAACGGGAAAAACGATTCTTCCGTGCAGAACATACAGCCATACGAAGATTATATGCAGACGGTATGGAAGAACCCGGCGCTGACGGTTTCTTACGAACCGTTTGCGGTTGTAACACCCACGCCGTACGTTGAAACTGCTCCCACCGCAACAGCCCTGCCGGCTGAAACGGTCGGTGCGCTGTCCACATCGGGCATCGGCGGACTTGCATGGACAACCGCGCCTTCAACCCTGCAGCCGTCTCCGACGTCTACGCCCGAAGTGAAGAAGAACAGCGGTACAAGCACATCGGGTCTGCTGCTGATTGGGGCAGCTGTTATCCTGGGCGGCGGCGGCGTTTATGTTTACTGCCTGTACAGAAAAAATGAAGAGCGCCGTAAGGCTTTGCGTGAACAGCAGGCCAGGAGAAACCAGACTGTACATGCAGGTCAGCAGCACCCGAAGAGCCGTGAAGCACAGAATTATCACGGCTCACAGGGGAATGATGCCGGAATCAACACTGCGCCTTTTATGCCGCCGTCTGCTTCGCCCAAAGGAGCTGCATCACCTGAATTCCGTGACGCCGGAAGGGAAGAAACAAAACAGGTATTCACGGCCCGTTTTCCCTCCGGCGGTGAGTCCGCCGCCGGCACGGGCATAAAACCCGGTCCTGTTGAAGAAAACACGATAGAAACCGATGCGATCTGGCAGAGAAAACCACAATCCGTTCATGAAGAAACACAGACGAATCGCTTTCAGGCAAATGACGCGGAAACGGGCACTTATCCAACCGGCGCGGGAGCGGTGTCGTTGGACAAAACTGAATACGGGCACACGCTGCGGCATCCGAGAAGTGAGAGATACAGGAAGAATCATAACGGGCAGGGCTGAGCATAATGAAATACAGAAATGTGTGTATCCTTTTCCTGGCAGGCTGTTTCCTGATTGCCGCGTCATGTTCGACAGCGGAGAATACGATATCGATTTTTCCTGAAGATGAAGTGCTTCTGAAAGCGCAGTATCCGGTGCCTGAATATGTTGAACGATTACTGGAAGTTGCGATCGGTGAGCTGGGAGAAGGCGAGGATCGGGGCGGTAATACGAAGTACGGTACATGGACGGGTGTCCCGGATGCGGAATGGTGCGCCGAGTATCTGTGCTGGTGCGTGGATCAGACCGATCAGCGATACGGAACCGATTTGCTTCAGAAGGTTTATCCGTTTTATACTGCGTCAAATGTGGGAAGAAACTGGTTCATCCGAAACGGAAGATACATTGCCAGAAACGGAATGGTGCCGGAATGGGGCTCTCAATGGTTTCTCGGCAACGGTCAGAGGATGGAAAAGAACAGCTATACCCCGCAGCCCGGGGACTGGATGTTTTTCTCCACTTACGCAAATGGGGATACCACCCATGTGGCAATGGTGGAGTTTTGTACTCAAAAAGCCGACGGAACGGTGATCGTACATGTGATAGAGGGAAACAATCCGGACCGCGTGGCGAGAAACGCATACAGTATCGACAATTGGGCTATTCAGGGGTACGGAACCGTGCATGAGCTTGCGGGAATCACCATGCGCTCAGGCAACCAGGGGGAAAAAGTCAGACAGCTGCAGGAAAAACTGGCATTGCTGGGGTATCTTGATCCTCAGTATGTCACCGGCGTATATGCTTCTATAACCGCGCAGTCGGTACAGAACTTTCAACGGATGAACGGTCTGAAAGAAAGCGGAATTGCCAATCAGGACACGCAGATGAAGATCGAATCAAAAATGAATGAATACTATGAAAACCATCCGGAAATATGGGCAGTGACGGATTGAGGGTATGAACCCGATCAATGTATACAATGTATCGGTTTCGCATCACGGAACCTGCCTGAAGAACATTTCGTTTTCAGTGCCGGATCGCGTGCTTTTTGCCGTGTATTGTCAGGATGAAGAAACCGGAAGTCTGCTGACGGAGGTTTTATGCGGAATGCGAAAGCCGGATTCGGGAAGCGCGCTGCTGCTGGGACAGAAGCCTTCCGCTGTCAGAGGAGAAACGGGAACTGCAGCGGTATACAGAAACAAAGGAAGTATATTCTCCGATATGAAGGTCGGCGTTTTTCTGTATCATTCATGCAGGCTTCACGGAATGAGCAAAACCTTTGCGAAACTGTACTCTCAGAAGCTTCTTGATGAGTGCTGTCTGCGGCAATATGAAGAACTGTCATGCGGCCGTATTCCCGTAACCGCCGCAAGAACGGCTGCAATCGCGGCTTCCGTATGCAGGGATCCGGCGGTTTTGATCGCGGATGATCCTGCAGAGGGATTATCCGCGCGGGAAGCGGATCGCATGTACGATTTGCTTTTTGCCCAGAGCATGAAGCGCACAGTCGCTGTTGTAACGCGGTCTGCGGAAACGCTGATCCATTCTCAAATGGCTGTGATCATACGTCGGGGACAGACGGCATTCTGCGGAAACGGATTTGATGCCGCTTCTTTTGCCGCGGCAGAACAGGATGAAAAAGCATGATTTTGACTGAGGAACCGATACGATGACCGGAATCGTGAAGAACTGGACAAAACACCTGCTGTTCTCAAAACGATACGTTTTCTCATTGCTGTTCAGCGCCGCCGTCGTGTTCATCATGACAGCGGCAGAAAGACGTTTTCCGACGGCGGCATTTTCCAACAGCCGTATCATCGCATTGGGAATGCTCCTTTTTCTGAGCCTGTACGGTTTTTCGGCTGCCGAATGGTTTTTTCGGCTGCGCGGGCGGGAAGTCTTCTTTGTTCTGCGAACCTTTCCTGTGCCGGTATTTGAGTTGTTTGCAGCCATGCTTGCTTCGGTCCTGCCGGGATGGCTTCCGGTATGCTGTGCCTGTATCTTTCTGGCGCCGGCCGGATCTCCGGGCGCATTTTGCGAACCGTTACTCTTCTTTGCGTCCTGCATGATTCCGGGAATCATGGCTGTCTGCCTGGCGGTATTCTTTGCGTTCGCTGTGAAAAAAGAAAGCACACTGTATGCCGTATATACGGTATTGACGACGGCGTTCTTTTTTCTGAACGGGTTCTGGCTTGATCCGATCTCACTTTCCGCAGGATCGATCGGGTATTTTCCGACTATGCTTGCGTTCGGGGCGATCAGCGGTGCGCTGAACGCAGACACGCTTTCTTTGGGAACGGAGCACGCCGTACTTTTCCTGTATGCCGTCGCGATCGGAATCACTTCCTATGCTGTTTTCCGGAGGGCTTCGCGGAAACTGCTGCCGTGAGCCTGACTGCCGCTGCAGAGGAAAAAAAGACAGCCGCTGAGGGCTGTCTTTTTTCGGAGACAAGACGATGCTGGTTTACTTCCTGAAAAGCGCTTTGATTTTCTCAATGAAGGACGAAGCGTTTTTGATGCCCAGCTGAGCCATTACTTTTTTGATGACTTCCTGAATCTGCTCACTCGGTACGGAAATGCCGAGCTTTTTGGTAATGGTGGATACAGGGTCCTTCTTAAACGCATCAATCAGGGAAGAATCCCCCGTCAGTTTCGCAACGATCTGTTTTACGATGCTTTCAATGTCAGCCATTTCAACTACCTCCTT
>CADBNX010000397.1 GCA_902796115.1 uncultured Eubacteriales bacterium | reverse complement strand
GGGGCACCGCGTCCAGCACCAGACAGGTCAGATTGCCGGTCGGGTCCAGCAGCACATAACGGTATCCTGTCATTTTTCCTGCAGTCTCCTCAAAAACTGGATCGTCCGCTCCTGCGCCGGATGATCGATCACCTCGCGCGGGTCACCCTGTTCCACGATGACCCCGCCGTTCATGAATACCACCCAGTCCGACACATCCCGCGCAAAGGCCATTTCGTGGGTCACGATCACCATGGTCATTTTCTTTTCCGCAAGCTTCCGGATCACGCGCAGGATCTCTCCCGTCAGCTCCGGGTCCAGGGCGCTGGTCGGTTCGTCAAAAAACAGGATGCGCGGGTTCATGGCCAGCGCGCGCGCGATGGACACCCGCTGCTGCTGTCCCCCGGACAGCTCACAGGGGTAAGCGTTCGCCTTTTCCGAAAGCCCCATCTGCTTAAGCAGCGCTTCCGCTTCCTCCCGCACCTCCGCCTCTTTGCGCTTCTGCACCAGCATCGGCGCTTCCATCACGTTCTTCAGTACGGAGTAATGCGGGAACAGATTGAAATTCTGAAACACCAGTCCGAACATGTTCCTGATTTTCTGCAGCTGCGCCGGCGGTGCGTAAACCGCTTTTCCGTCCTGATCCCTGGCCGCGTAACTGCCGAGATACATCAGGTCCCCCCCGTCCATCGTTTCCAGCAGCGTCGCGCAGCGAAGCAGCGTCGATTTCCCGCTCCCGCTGGGGCCGATGATGGAAAGCACCTGCCCCTCTTCCACCGAGAGGCTCAGGTCCTTCAGCACCTCGTTTGCGCCGAAGTTCTTCCGGCAGTGATTGATTTCAAGCAGCCTGCTCATCTTCTCATCCTTTCTACCGGTAATAGCTCAGGCGCTTTTCCGCCTTGCCCATCACCCATCCGACAAGCGCGTTGAACACAAAATAGAACGCGCCCGCGATCACGAAGGGGGTAAACGTGGCGTGGGAATTGGCGATCTGCTTGCCGATGGTGAACATTTCCAGATACGCCACGGTAAACGCCATCGAGGTATCCTTGACCAGGGTGACGATTTCGTTGGTCACGGAGGGCAGGATACGCTTGATCACCTGCGGCAGGATGATGCGCATGAAGGACTGAAAGCGGCTGTAGCCCAGCACCTGCGCGGCTTCGTACTGCCCCTGGCTCATGGACTCGATGCCGCCGCGGTAGATCTCGGCAAAATACGCCGCGTAGTTGAGCGCGAAGGCGATCACCACCGGGATCAGCTTATCCCGGGCCACGGGAATGCGGAACAGGTAATACGGGCCGTAGGTGACCACAAGCAGCTGCAGCATCAGCGGCGTACCCCGCAGTACGGAAATATACACCCGCGTAATTGCCGAGACAAGCTTCTTTTTGCTCATGCGCAGCAGACACACGCCGAGGCCCAGCGGCAGACTGAACAGCAGCGTCAGAAAGAAAATGGCGCAGGTCCTTCCGAAGCCCTCGCCCATTTTTGTGATCATCGTCAGAATCGGCATATCAAAACCCCTTTAAAACAAACTCCGCAGGAGCTCCCCCCAGGGAGCCCCTGCGTAAAAGCAGCAATCCGTGTGATTTGTTATTCCGCTTTCGGGAGCAGGCACATGACGCTCTCGTCCAGTTCGTATTTCTGCGCCAGCGCCAGATAGGTGCCGTCTTCCACCAGCTTCATCAGGGCATCTTCCACCTTTTTGCACAGCTCCTCATCGCCGGCGCGGAAGCAGATGCCGTACTGCTCGCTGCCCAGGTTCTCCTCCAGCACCACAAAGCCCTCGTATTTTTCCGCCAGTCGCTTCGCCACCGGGATATCCACGATCACCGCGTCCGCGGAACCGGCGTCCAGCTCCAGAGCGCAGATGTTGAAATCGTCCATCAGTACGGGAGCGCCGCCGTCAAAAGTTTTCGCAAGCTCCAGCTGGCCTTCCGGATCCTCCAGCAGCTGCGCGCCGGATGTGCCGCGCTGCACGGCGACCCGTTTCCCGGCCAGGTCCTTGGAGCTTTCGATCCCGCTGTCCTTCTTGGTCAGGATCACCTGGTAGTTGTCGTAATAGGCGAAGGAAAGCACAAAGCCCTGCTCCGCCATTTCTTTCGTCAGCGTCATGCCGGACCAGATGCAGTCGTGCTCGTTGGCGTTCAGGGAAATCAGCTTCGCATCCCAGTCGATGGGCACAAGCTCCTGCTCCCAGCCGTTCAGGTCGCACACCGCCTTGCACAGTTCCACGTCAAAACCGATGTATTCGCCTTTCTCATCCATATAGCTGAAGGGATCGTATACCGGGTCGATTCCCTGCCGGAAGGTTTCCGCCAGAGCGGCGGCCGCGGTAAGCATCATCGCCAGTGCCAGGATCAACGATACAGCCTTTTTCATGTTCGGAACCTCCTCTTCTCTCGCGCCTTTGTTCGGCGTGCTACTACATTATCACTTTATCACGCTAAAGTCAACAATTTTTTTGATTTCTCACATGCACATTGCCAAGGGGCTGCATTTTCCTGTATAATGAGCGGGCGGATCGGAAAAGACCTGCGGGAAAGGAATAAACCTATGCTGTATGCCGATTGCAAACGTTTGAACGCCGTCCTGAAAGAAGACGGGTTTTCCCTCTCCTTCGACGGGATCGGAGAAATTGCGTCCTCGATACGGGTGGAAAGCGTCACGGGCTTTGACGGGCAGGATTACCCGATCGCGGAATATGAGCGAACCGAATCTGTGCGGAAAAACGGCATCGCGGTGCGGTATTCCGGTTCGCCCTGCAAAAGACGGGATTTTGTGCTCACCCTCACCCTGACGGAGGACGGCGCCGTGATCCTGCTCAACTGCGACGGCGGGGCCGATTTTGCCGTATCCGGCTGTCTTCCGCTCGGAGGCTCGGAAGACGCGATGGCCGTAAGGACGGACGGAAGGGACGATATCCTGCGCGCGGCCGCGGGCCCCGCCTCCCTGCCGGACTGCAGGGGCGTTTTCCTGCCTGAAAAGGACGCCGTCCTGCTGCTGGATTCGCTCGGGGAGCTGCGCCTCTTTTACGACTGGAATCGGCATTGCTTCCGTTTTTCCTGGCATACCGCGCGCCGGGATTACGCAAAAAAGCTCACCCTCCGCCTGGAGGAGGATTTTTACCGCAGACGCTTCCGCCTGGATTACCGGCCGCTCGGCCCCGCCGGAAAAAAGCCCCTACCGGTCGGCTGGATGACCTGGTACGCCGTACAGTTCCACGCCTGTGAGGAAACCGTTCTGCGCAATGTGCGCTTCCAGCGGGAGCACCTGGCCCAATGGGGCGCCAACACCGTATGGGTGGACTGGGAATGGTTTCACCGGGATTTCACGGGGCTGGAAAAGCCCGGCACGGATATGTTCCATCCCGACGCCGAAGCCTACCCGCACGGACTGAAAACGCTCGCGGACGCCATCCGGGAGGCCGGTTTTGCCCCGGCTCTCTGGATCGGCCCCACCTGCGACGCGGCGTTCAACGAAGTCCTGCGGGAGCACCCCGATCTGCTGCTGGCGCAAAAACCCTCCTGGTGCGGACAGTACTTCCTGGATCCCTCCCATCCCGTGTTTCTGAACGAAGTGCTGCCGCGCACCGTCCGTCAGGTGAAGGAGTGGGGGTTCGAGGCCGTCAAATGGGACGTGCTGCCCGGGACCGCGCAGATGTGCCGCGAACACCGCGAGCGCCTGTACCGGAGCGATCTCTCCGTCCGGCAGATCATGCGCAATGCCTTTGCCCGCGCGCGGGAGCTGCTCGGACCGGATACCTATATGCTCTACTGCTCGGGCGGCGCGGAAGAGCAGGTGGACCACGCGGTCGGCTGCTTTGACGCCATGCGGGTCGGCGGCGATATTTTCGGATGGAAGGATTTCATCTCCCAGTGCGTGGACCGCGTTTATGACACCTATATGCTCAACGGCGTCGCCGTCTTCTGCGACCCCGACAATGTGATCCTGCGGGAAGAATTCAATACCATCGCCCAGGCCCGCACCCGCGCCGCCTTTGTTTCCCTGCTGGGCCTGCCCTTTACGATGGGCGATCCGCTGCCCGAGCTGCCGGAGGAAAGGCTTGACATCCTGCGCCGCTGCATCCCGCCCCTTCCCGCGCGCCCCATCGGGCTGCGGCGCCTGCGCAGGCTTTCCGCGCAGGGCATTCTCCATATCCGTGTGGAAAAGCCCTTTGCCGCCTGGGATCTTGTCGACGCGTACAATCTTTCGGACGGGCCTTCGCAGGTAACCCTGGATTTTGCGCGCGATCTGATGAAAGCCCCGGACGAGGCTTTCCACGTCTATGATTACTGGCGGAACGAATACCTGGGCATCCTTTCCTCCCGCTGCATACTGAACCTGGACCCCTGGGAATCCCGCGTTCTCGCGCTGCACCCGGTTTCGGATATTCCGCAGGTCATTTCCGCCTCCCGCCACGTCTCCCAGGGCGCGCTGGAAATCGAAGAAATCACCTGGGACGCGGAATCCGGCCGCCTGTCCGGACGGTCCCGCGTGCCGCGGGGCGTACCCTATACGCTTACCCTCGCCGTGCCGGAACCCTGGCGCTTCCCGGAAGGAGCGGAAGCCGCCGGGCCGGAGGTCTGCCGCGTCACGCTGCTTCCGGAACAGGAAGATTTCCGCTGGAGCTTTTCCTTTTCCAGAGCCGTGCCCGGTAAGATTTCACCGTAACCCTGAAAGGAGATCCTATGCACGTTCATTTTTCGTCAGCCCGCATGACTCAGGTTCTGGAAGCCCACGAACGCTGGTGGAAAGGCACCCTGGACCGCCCCCTCGCAGCCGTCACGCTGACGGACGCTTATCCCGCGGCGGGCAAAGCCGCCGCGCCCCTGCTGAGTCAGAAAACCTGCCATGAGCTGCGCTGGCCCGCGGAAGCGGTCATCGAAAGGCTGGATGAGGAGCTCTCCACCCGGGAGTATCTCGGCGGCGCTTTCCCCCGCGTAGACCTTGCCTGCTTCGGACCGGGCGTGACCGCGGCGTTCTGCGGCGCGAAACTGGACAATTCCTCCGGCGGCGTCTGGTTTTTCCCGCGGGAAAAAATGGAGCTTTCCGACATCCGTATCCGTTATGATCCGGAAAATGTCTGGGTGCAAAGGATCAGAGCGCTCTGCAGGGCAGGCCTCGAGCGCTGGGGCGGAACGGTCGTCATCGGCATGCCTGATCTGGGCGGCGTGCTTGATATCGTCGCCACCTTCCGGGGCAGCCAGAACCTGCTGACGGATCTGTACGACGACCCGGAGGAGGTGCTGCGCCTCATCGCGGAAGCCGAAGAAGCGTGGCGGGAAGCCTACGCGGATTTTGAGAGCGTGCTGCATCCGCGCAGCGCCGGCTACACCGACTGGTCCGGCCTGCTCAGCCGGGAGCCTTCCTATATCGTTCAGTGCGATTTCTGCTATATGATCGGCAACGCCATGTTCCGGCAGTTTGTGCTCCCCACGCTGGAGCGGGACGTACAGCGCCTCACCAACGTGATCTATCACCTGGACGGCATCGGAGAGCTGAACCATCTGGATACCATCCTGCAGATCCGCGGCCTCAGAGCCGTACAGTGGGTATTCGGCGAGGGGCTGCCCGGTACCCCGCATTGGACGGACGTATACGAAAAGATCCGCCGGGCCGGAAAACGGCTGTGGCTCACGGGCGGCGCGGAGGATATCCTCGAAACCGTGCGCCGGATCGGCGGAAGGGACGTTTATATGCCCGTATGGCTGAACGCGCGCCAGGAAAAGCTGGCGGAACAACTGCTTGAAGCAAGATAGGTGCGTGAGGATGAATTATCAGGATATCAACGCGGATACGATCGACCGCTGGGTGGAAGCGGGCTGGGAATGGGGAAAGCCCATTTCCCACGAAACCTGGCTCCGTGCAAAAGCGGGGGTATGGGACGTGCTCCTGACCCCGACGAAGCCCGTTCCCCATGCCTGGTTCGGAAACCTGAAGGGCAAAAAGCTGCTCGGCCTCGCAAGCGGCGGCGGGCAGCAGATGCCCGTTTTCGCTGCGCTGGGGGCGCAGTGCACGGTGCTGGACTATTCCCCGAAGCAGCTTGAAAGCGAGAGGGCGGTCGCCCGCAGGGAAGGGTACGATATCCGCGTCCTGCGCGGGGATATGACAAAACCCCTGCCTTTCACGGACGGGGAGTTCGATCTCATTTTCCATCCCGTTTCCAACTGCTATATCCGGGAGGTCAAACCGGTGTGGCGGGAGTGCTTCCGGGTGCTGAAGCCCGGCGGGTTCCTGCTTGCCGGCACGGATCACTACGTCAACTACATCGTGGGGCCGGATGAGAAAACCATCGTCAATTCCCTGCCCTTCGATCCCCTGTCAAACCCGGATCAGATGAAGCAGCTGGAAAAGGACGACGCGGGCGTGCAGTTTTCCCATTCCCTGGAGGAGCAGATCGGAGGGCAGCTGGAAGCCGGCTTTATCCTGCTGGACCTGTATGAGGACGTGAACGGCGAAGGGTGGCTGCACGACCTGCATATCCCCACTTTCCTCGCCATGCGTTCCGTAAAGCCCTGATTCCGCAGTATATTCCGTCGGAATCCCACCGGGTATGCCTTTCCTCTCCGCTCACGTACGGACGCTCCGGTCTGATATGCATCATTCCCGGGAATCC
>CADBNX010000396.1 GCA_902796115.1 uncultured Eubacteriales bacterium | reverse complement strand
TGCTGCGGCCCCTGTATTACGATTTCCCGGACGACTGGGGCCTGTACTTCCCCAAACGGAATCAATACCTTTTGGGCGACTGCCTGACCGTGTGCCCGGTCACGAAGCCCCTCGACAGGGAGACGCAGATGAGCGAAACGGACGCTTATCTCCCCGCCGGCTTATGGACGGATTTCTTTACGGGCCTTCGCTATCAGGGCGGAAGGCAGCTAAAGCTGTACCGGCCCTTGGATACCATTCCCGTCCTGGTCTGGGCGGGCGGCATTCTGCCCATGGACGCGTCGGAAATTCCCGCAAACGGCGCAAAGCTGCCGGAGCACATCCTGCTCAGGCTGTTCCCCGGCGCGGACGGGGAAGCGGAACTGATCGAGGACAACGGCCTGCTCCCCGCCGACCCCGCTTACCGCCGGACCGCAACGAAAATCATGATGAAGCACGGGGAAGGCTTGACCGTCGAAATCCTTTCCCCGGCGGGCGACGCTTCCGTTCTGCCCGCAAATCGGCGCTACGCGGTGGAATTGAACGGCTTTGCGGACGTTTTGCCCGATAAGTCCAGCGCTGAATACACTTTCTCCTATGACGAACGCCGCCGCGCTTTGACGCTGAACCTGGAAAAGGCTTCCTGTACGCTGCGCTGGAACTCCTATCCGGCCCTCCCCAAGCCGGATCATCTTTCCCGACTCCAGCAGATGCTGCACACGGCGCAAATCGACTACGACCTGAAAAACCGGATCATGCAGGCTGCCGGGCAGAATCCCGACCCCGTCTGTTTCCTCGCCCAGCTGCATATGCTGCCCGTTCCCTCCGCGCTTTACGGCGCGATCCTGGAATTGTATTCCGCTTGCTGACGGGAGGAAACGCGCGTGAAAGCAATCGTTCTTCTCTTCGTTTTGCTGCTGTTTCCCCTGCCTGACGCGGCGGCGGAAAGCACGCCCTCCTGCCGGGTCTGGCTGAACGGGAAGGCGCTTGAAACCGTATACGAAACCGCGGTCTGCCATCAGCGGTATTGGACGGCGGAGCCCGCGCTTTCCACAACGCCGGTGGCCATCGGGAGCGGTTTTGGGCCGTACCGCGTGGAGATTCAATGCCTGAATCAGCAGGTGGAAAGCGCTTTGGTGCGTCCTTTGGCGCTGGGCATCCAGCCGGAAATCGCGGACGGCAAGGTTTGCTTTACGCTGCCGGAGCCCGGCCAAGTGACGGTGGAGTTCAACGGCGGCGTCGAAGGGGCCCTCCACTTATTCATTGATGAACCGGACGCTGAAAAGCCCGATCCCGAAGAACCGAAGGTGCGCTACTTTGGGCCGGGCGAATACCGCGATCAGATCATCACAGTCAAAAACAACGAAACGATTTACCTGGATGAAGGCTGTATCCTGTACGGCCAGATTTACTGCGGGCTGGGAAAAAACTTTACCATTGCGGGGCACGGCGTCCTGTGCGGCAGCATCTACGACCGGTACAAGGATACGCTTGTGCCGGTCAACCTGTCCAATTGCAGCGATTTCACCATCCGGGACATCACCATTCTCGATCCCTCCGCCTGGACGGTGAACCTTTTGAAATGCAAAAACGCCGTGATCGACAACGTGAAGATCGTTTCGGCCCGCAGCAACAGCGACGGGTTCACGTTCCAGAACTGCGAAAACATACTGGTGAAAAACTGCTTCGTCCGCTCCTGGGATGATAACCTGGTGGTGAAGGGATATAACGGCGACACGCGGAACGTCACGTTTGAAAACTGCGTCCTTTGGACGGATCTGGCGCAGAGCTGCGAAATCGGCTACGAAACCCGCGCCAAAGTGATCGAGGACATAACCTTCCGCAGTATCACCGTTCTCCACGCCTTCCATAAACCGGTGATTTCCATTCACAACAGCGACCACGCGCTTGTCCGCCGTGTGCTGTATGAAAACATCGTGGTGGAGGACGCGCAAATGGGCCAGGGGGACGGCACGCCTTACCTGATCGAATTCACCACCACCGAATCCCAATGGTCGGCGACGCTCAGGCGCGGCTCGATCGACGGCGTGACCGTGCGGAACGTCCAGGTGCTCTCCGGCATCAGGCCGGTCCTCCGCATTTTTTCCAACGACGAAAGTAGCAGGATCGACCATGTGTCCATCAACGGCCTGTTTTACCGGGGAGAAAGGATTTGTTCATTCGATCAGCTGACCTACGAAGCCAGCCCTTTTAACGGCCCGGACATCCGCATGGAATGATCCCGAAGCTATCTTTCCGCATGGACGCTTTCCTTTCGCGCGCGGTTAGACGCTTCCGAATAAAAAAGCCGCATCGTACTGTTGAAAAATCAGTATTATACCCGTTCACCTTCACAGTACGGTTCGTCACCCGGCCCAGCCCGTCATAGGTCAGGATGGTCTGGTTGTTGGTATTGCCGTAGCTCAGCGTAGTCGGGCGATCCTCATTATCATAACCAAAGGTGGTTTCGTACTTCGTGTATCCCGTCCCCACCTTCTCGGTGAACTTCGCCAGATTGCCTCTCGCGCCATCATACTCCACTTCGCCGGTGTACACATGGCTTCCGTTCTCAT
>CADBNX010000395.1 GCA_902796115.1 uncultured Eubacteriales bacterium | reverse complement strand
CTTTTCCGTACATGCCGGGGATTACCTGTGCATCGTCGGCGAGAACGGATCGGGGAAAAGCACACTGATGAAAACCGTGCTGGGCCTCATGAAGCCCCTCAAGGGAACGATCCGATGGGGCGAAGATCTTCGGGAGAACGAAATCGGATATCTCCCTCAGCAAACGGCGGTACAGAAGGATTTTCCCGCTGCGGTGCGGGAAATCGTGCTGTCCGGCTGCCAGGGGCGGGTGGGCATGCGTCCCTTTTACGGCAAAGCGGAAAAAGAACTGGCCCGGGAGAATATGGAAAAAATGGGTCTCATCCCCCTGGCGCACCGCTGTTACCGGGAGCTTTCCGGCGGTCAGCAGCAGCGGGTGCTGCTGGCCCGTGCCCTGTGCGCCACGCGGAAACTGCTGCTGCTGGACGAGCCCGTATCCGGCCTGGACCCCAAAGTGACCGCGGAAATGTACGAGCTGATCCGGAACCTCAATCGGGAAGGCGTCACGGTCATCATGATCTCCCATGACGTGGCCGCCGCGCTCCGGTATGCTTCCCATATTCTTCACGTGGGGCAGGAGGTGTTCTTCGGCACGGCGGAGGCGTATCGGAACACGGCGCTGGCCAGAAAATTCATGGATACGGAAGGAGGTAAAAGCACGTGATCGATATGCTGCGTCAGTATCTGAGTTTTCCCTTCGTTCGGTATGCCCTGATCGTAGGCGTGCTGATCGCGCTTTGCTCCTCCCTGCTGGGCGTGACACTGGTGTTGAAACGGTTTTCCTTTATCGGAGACGGCCTTTCCCATGTAGCGTTCGGAGCCATGGCCATCGCGGGCGTGCTGCACCTGACGGACGACATGCTCTTTGTCCTGCCCATGACCGTGCTGTGCGCCGTTTTGCTGCTGCGTACGGGACAGCACACAATCATCAAGGGCGACGCCGCCATCGCCATGATTTCCGTCGGCGCGCTTGCCATGGGCTATCTGCTGCTGAACCTGTTTTCCACGTCCGCAAACCTGTCCGGCGACGTATGCTCCACCCTGTTCGGCTCCACTTCCATCCTGACGCTGACGAAAACGGAGGTATGGCTCTGCGTCGCCCTTTCCTCCGCGGTGGCGGTGATCTTCCTGCTCTTCTACAACAGGATCTTCGCCGTCACATTTGACGAGGATTTTGCCCGGGCTTCCGGTACCCGGGCGGAAGCGTACAATCTGCTGATTGCTGTGGTGATCGCGGTGATCATCGTGCTGGCCATGAATCTGGTAGGGTCGCTGCTGATTTCCGCCCTGATCATCTTCCCGGCCATGAGCGCCATGCGCCTGTTCCGCTCCTTCCGGGGCGTCACGATCTGTTCCGCGGCGGTGTCGGTCGCCTGTGCGCTGCTGGGCATCCTGATTTCCATCCTGGCCGGTACCCCTGTGGGGTCCACCATTGTGGCGGCGGATATCGCCGCGTTCCTCGTATTCTCCGTGCTCGCACGGCTGATCGGAAAGGCAGGCAAATCATGAAAAAACTGTGTATGGCGCTTTCTCTGCTGCTGACGGCGCTGCTGCTGTCGGGCTGCGGCGGGGATACAAAAAAAGCTGCCGCAAATACCACGGACAAGGTACCCGAAGTACTGAATCAGGCGGAATACCTGCTGTATCAGAATATCTTTTACAACGACTACGGACCGCAGTATGAGGGAAAGGAAGTAACCAAGCGCGGGGTACTGGCAAAACTCCGGGATGCCTTCAACAGCCGTGACCGCTATTACGTATGGGGATATCTTGATAACACCAGATGCTGCGACTGGCAGTGGGAAATCGTACCCAAAGACGCGGAAAGCCTCCCGCCCGTGGGCTCCCTGGTCACGGCCAGGGGCGTGTTCCGGGGGGATGATGAAGCGCTGGACGGATACTGGATCACGGACGCGGCGGTAGAGACGGAAACCGCGTATGCCGGCGCGCAGGAAGAAATCAATATGCTCACCATGAGCTGCACTTTGGAGCGGGTGCAGATGTTCAATATTCTCTACAGACCCAAAACCTTCGAGGGGAAGCCCTTCCTCGCCTACGGACGGATCGCCGGGACGGATACGCTGGAAGATCCCTATTATAACGGTTCGTGGCAGATCCCCTTTTCGGCGGGTTCACCCTGCCCTGCCATCGGCACGATGGTGGAGCTGCGCGGACGTGTGAAGGATGCCGCGCTGAGCGAATGTACGTTAACCGTCCTTCCGTGATCCCCTCTTGGCACAAAGAATAAAAAAGGTTCGTGCCTGAAAGCATTGTTTCTTGTAGAGAACAAAAGAATAAGGTATAATTCTCCCTGTCAGCAGATGTTCCCCGAAAAAAACGGCAGGCAGCGGAGGAAAGCAGAATGAACCGGATCACACCCATACAGACTTTGGCAAAGGGCTGGCAGCTGATCCATGACCCGGATAACCGCGGCAGGGATGAAAACTGGTTTGACGGCATTCCGGCGCAAGGAGCGGTCCCGGCGGAAGTGCCCTGCTTTGTGCATCAGTACCTGCCGGACTGCCCCGGGATCGCCTGGTATCAGCTGGATTTCGAAACCGGTCTCCTGCCGGACGCGGATCACGCGGTATTCCTGTGCTTTGACATGGCGGATTTCCTGTGCGAGGTCTGGCTGAACGGAACGCGGATAGGCGCACACCGGGGAACGGAAAACCCGTTTTCCTTCGATGTTTCCGGGGCTTTGCGGCCGCAGGGGCCGAACCGTCTTGCCGTGCGCGTATCCAAGCCCTGGACGGAACCCGTGGACGGCTACACGTTCCTCGAAATCCCGCACCGGAACCAGCTCTCCGAAGGCCTGCAGCCGGGCACCTGCTACAATTGCTACGGCCTGAGCGGCCGGGTTTACCTGTCTCTGCTGCCGAAGGTACGCACGGAGGATCTGTTTCTCATCGCCGATCCCGGAAAAGGGGCCATTGAAGCCCGCTGCACCGTCCGGAACGAATATCCGGAGCCCGTTGCCGCGGAGCTTTCCCTTTTCGCCGCCGATACGCGGACAGGCGCGGTCCTGGCGGACGAAACCGTGCATGCCCGGCTGCAGCCCGGGAACAATCTGATCCGCCATCTGCTGCCCGTGCCGGAATTCTGCCTGTGGCAGCCGGATGATCCCCATCTGTATGCCGTTGAGGCACAGGTCCGCGCCGGATCGGTCTGCCACAGGACCGCAAAACGCTGCGGTTTCCGCACTTTTGAAGTCGGAGAGGACGGGTATTTCCGTCTGAACGGCCGCAGGATTTTTGTGCGCTGCTCTCACACGGGGAACTGCATGCCCGAATCCACCTGGAACATTTCACGCGACCATGCGCTGATCCGGAAAGACTTTGTGATGGCGAAGGCCGCCGGGTTCAATATGGTGCGGTTCATTTCCGGCGCCGCGCTTCCGGAGCAGCTGGATCTTTGCGACGAACTGGGCTTGATGGTGTATGAAGAACCGGTCTCCAGCTGGCTGCAGGGCGACGGTCCCCGGGCGAAGGAGCTGTACCGGTACGACCTTCTGACCATGATCAGGCGGGACAGGAGCCATCCCTGCGTGACGGTATGGGGATTGCTGAACGAGACCGTGACGGACGCTCCGTACGGGGATGTGTGCCGTGCCGCGCGGGATTCGATCCCCGCGGTGCGCGAATTGGATGAAACGCGGCTGCTGCTGTACAACAGCGGGCGTTTTGACCATGATCCGCGGGTGGGATCGCTGTGCAATCCGTACCATGACCGCTGGGAATGCCTGTGGGACGGTGAAGACGAGCGCCTCCCCGGGCCGCAGCCCGTCGTCGAAGGGGATCCGGGTCCTACGCGCCGCCGGCTGGGCGATAAGCATTTTTATCCGCACCAGCCGCACAGCAGCTCCGACATCGCGTTTTTCCGCGCGCTCGGGAGCGACTCCCGCAGGCCCTTCTTCCTGTCGGAATACGGGGTGGGCAGCCTGTTTGATGTGATATGGCTCTCCCGGGTGTTTGAGCAGAAAGGCTCCGATCCGCGCTGGCCGGATGTGGCGATGGTGAGGCATATGGCAGACGCGCTGCTTGCGGACCTGAAACGGTACGGTTTTGACCGGGAGTTCGCGTTCCCGGCCGATCTGATGAAGGAGAGCCATCGCCTGCACAACCGCCACCGGCAGCTGGGATTTGACATCTTCCGCTCCAATCCGTACCTGAACGGAATGAGCCTGACCGGGCTTCTGGATCATTCCGTGTGCGGGGAAGGCCTGTGGACGCTGATGCGGGAATGGAAGCAGGGCATCGCGGATACGCTGCAGGAAGGGTTCGCGCCGCTGCGCTGGTGCCTGTTCGTGAGTGACGCACACCTGTATGCCGGCGTTCCCTTCACCGTGGAAGGAGTGCTTGCCAATGAAGATGTGCTGCAGGAGAAACCTTACCCGTACGGCATCCGGATCACCGGGCGGGACGGCATCGTTTGGGAGGAAGAATCCGTTTTCACCCCGACCGCAGAAGCGCTGAAGGGGATGGCGGTGCCGGTCTTTCGCAGAACGCTTTCCCTGAATCTGCCGGAAGGAGAATACACGCTGTGCGCGGAGCTGCTCGAAGGAGCGGCCGCGGCCGGCGGACGCGTGAGGTTCCATGTATCCGAGGATGGGAATACCCGCGCGGAACTGCCGCGGGCGGCTGCCATCCGCATCGGTCCCGAAGCGGAAGCGCTGCTGCGGCGCAAGGGCGTGACGCCGGCAGCGCCGGAGGATGCCGGAAGCGCGGCGCCGGTGATTGTCGGTGATGTGCCGGAGGAAGAAAAACCGGCCGTCTGGGCGCGGATCGGGACGCTGCTGGAGGAGGGACGCAGCGTGGTGCTCACCTCCCGCTTTGCAGCGGCGAAGGACGGGGATATGACCGGCTGGCTCCCGACGGAATGCGGACTTTCCGGTTTTCCCGCCGGCAGGAATCCGACGGACTGGCTCTATCATAAGGAATATCTCGCCAGGCGCGGGCATCCCTATTTTTCCGGTCTTCCGACCGGAATGATGGACTGGGAGTATTACCGCCATCTGATCTGCGGCGCCTTTTTCCGCGCGGACGCGCCGGATGGGCCGTGGGAAGCGGCTTCCATCGCCGTCGGGGTCGGAGAGCACTGCGAAGGCGGCTACAAGGGAGGCATGACGCTCTGCGCGCTCCCTGTGGGAAAAGGCAGGCTGATCCTGAACGCGTACCGGCTGCAGGAGAACCTGAACCGCAATCCCGCCGCCGACCGGCTGTTCCTGAACATCCTCAATACGGAGTATAAACGGCAATCACAGTAATGCATACAGAGAAGGGAGAATGGATATGAAGAACAGGAAACTGCTGTTTTTCTTCAGCGATGAACACTGCCCGTCCTGCGCGACGGTGGTTCCGACCCTGGCCGCGCTGGCTGAAAGCATCGGATATGATTTT
>CADBNX010000394.1 GCA_902796115.1 uncultured Eubacteriales bacterium | reverse complement strand
CATATGGTGTGGTCGGGAAGCGTTCTTGACAATATTGTGATGGGAGAAGCATATTCACCAGCGAGGGAAAAAGATGTATGGAACGCTTTGGAAGCGGCGAATCTTGATGAGTTTGTGAAAGAGCTTCCGTCGGGTCTTGACACGCTGATCGGAAAGGGCGGGCAGGCAATATCCAGCGGTCAGGAGCAGCGGCTTTCCCTTGCCAGAGCTTTTTTCAGAGACGCAGAGCTTTTGATTCTGGATGAACCTACCTCCAATCTGGACACGGAAAACATTGAGCGCCTAAAGGAACAGCTTCAGGCAATGCGAGGGAACAGGATGATTCTGCTGGTTACGCATGATCAGCGTCTGGCTTCCGTTTGTGACGACCTGTTTGTTCTGGAAAATCATCAGTTTATCAGGGCGGATCACAATCAGATCGCAGAGTTTCCGGAGAAAAAAGGGGAGGGGACTGATTGAATAAATCTGAAATAAGGAAGACCGCAGGACGGTTCTTCTGGTTTGACAAGATGAGTTCTTGATGTTATCATTCAAATACTGTCGGGAAGAAAGAACTATGACAATACAGACAGTTATAGATTTCCAAAGAAAACACAATGCAACTTTGACTGACTGGACTGATATAATGGCTGAAGATGGAATAGAGTCCCAAAATTCATTTTGAAGAATAATTGGATTCACGATACTGTGCCTGTTGCTGCGGGGGAATGAAATGATAACGACGTTTTCGTGAGCGGTTTCCATATTTAATGACTCATTTCAGAAAGAAGGACTGACAGATGGCCATGCATATCTCGGTCAAAACCATGGCAAACCGTACCAAAGAGCGTTTCTTCCTGCCGATGATCTTCAGCATTCTCACACTGTTGATCGCGGTTGTATGCATATGGGCAGTGAATCATGACTATTCCCAGTCACAACTTTTTCAGGCGGCCCTATGCGGCCTGTGTTTTTCCGTCACAGTCACGCTGCTGGCTGAAGCGGCACAGAAAGCCCATCTGAGGAATTGGGCCGCGGGCATCGGCTTTGTGATCGGCACAGGGCTGTATTTGCTGTGTCGCTGCTTTGTACCGGACGAGGCAGCCGTATTCGGCCTGATATTGCCCGCAGTGCTGCTGTGCTGTTTGATGATGTCAGCAGACGCCAGACCGGAGGAATCCCTGGGGCGTTTGCTGGGATGCCTGATCCTTTGCGCAGCCGTATCGCTGCTGGTCGCGCTGATCCTGATCCTGCTGATCAATGCGGTAACGGCGCTGTTTGTGAAAGATCTCATGTGGGACGTTTCAAATCGTCTGCTGTCAACAGCCATTGCCGTGGATGCATTGGCTGTGGCCCCCTTCCTGCTGTTTGCGCATCTGCCGGACGCGGATACGCCCCCGGAGAAATATAACGGCCTGCGAAAGGTCCTTGCCTATGTGATCCTGCCCGCCTGTTTGATCCTGCTGGCTGTATTGCTGGGATATATCGCGGTGATCCTTATCCGGTGGGAGCTGCCGGTCGGGCAGATCAATCCCTATGCGCTGCTGGCTTTGGGGACTTTCACGGCGCTGTATTTGCTGCTGACGGGAGAGGAAAACAGACTCGCCGCTTTTTTCAAACGACGGGGAGCCTGGTTCCTACTGCCGGTCATCATCGCGCAGGCCGTGGCCGTGTATATCCGGATCACGGCCTATGGCCTGACGGAGAGCCGTGTCTTCGGACTTGGCTTTACGTTCATCTGCCTGATTTCCGTGGCAGCGGCGCTCATGGGGAGACGGTGCTGCCGTGCCTGCCTTACTGTCAGTGCCGCGCTGGCATTCATCCTTCTGGCTTCGCCTCTGAACGCGGGAACTCTTGCCCGATGGAACCAGGAAAGCCGGCTCTATGGCGCGTTGGAGCACGCGGAAATGCTGAATGCTGATGGCAGGATCATCCCAAATGAGAGCGCCTCTGATCAGGATCGAAAGATCATCTGGTCATCTGCCCAGTATCTGTATGCGCAGAACCGTGACGCGCCTGTGAATACCCGCACAGCTGATCTGATCCGGCAGTTGGACGCAGCGGCAGATCCGGAGAAGGAGACATACTATGGCTTTTCCGCAAAAGCGTTGAAACTGTTCGGTTTTGATAATCCGGAACAGTCAACATATCATTTGACTCAAACGGCGAATGGGGTATCAACGCCTTCGGAAGTGGACGTGGAAGGCTTCCGTCACGCGAAGCTGGTCAATATCAGTTTTGATAAAGACAGCAACGGGTTTGCCAACGTCGACGGGGACACGGTCTCACTGGACAGGATCCTGCCCCTGGCGGACTTTGAAGCGATGAGGCTTTCGGAATCCGATATCCTGCTGGACAGCGGACGGACGCTGAGGATCAACTATCTGCTGAAATACGGAGGCATTGATGAATACATGCTTTCCGCGTGGCTGCTGACACCGCTACGCTGACGCTGTGCTTTTGCATGTGTGGGAGATACCCGAAAGAAGAACCCCTTTGGAGGATCCGATGAGGAGGAATCCCTTTGGAAAAAATGACGGAGACCTTTCCGCTGGATGGAAAGGACATCGGCAGTATCCCTGTGCCGCATGACTGTATGATCAGGGAAATTCGGGAAGAAGACGAATATCTCGTACTTGATTTTGATGAAGATAGCCTGTTGGATGATGACAGCATTCAATCAATTCACCCGGGAGCCCGGAAACTGATCATGCGCTTTCATTTGGTATGGTATGGTCTGGATGGAGCCAAAGCGTATGGCGGCATATTAGGCATATACCAATATCGCAGAAAAAAACGCCATGAGGGGTACATGCCGGTAAAAAACCTCCGGAATCTGATAAAAAACAGCAAGTGTGACGTTTCTTATCTTAACCATTTTGTTGCTTATCACCAGGCAATCCTGGAACTGTACGGCAATGATTCGATCCTATTGATGCTGTGGGCGGATGCCGTGAAGTTTCAATGGTCCATTGAACAGCCAAACAAAGAAGAATCACAGGGTTCTCCGTGCTGACGGGGATCGGTACGGGCGTGATACGTAAGCTTGTGAATGGCCGATGATGCGCCCCAACCGTGTCCGATCTTTTATCATCTGAATCGGCATCTTTCGAGATTGGTCAGATTCGTGCCTGAAAACAAGCATTTCGCGCCGGGTATGTGATTTTGTGCGGAATAACTGCTATCATATATCAATGTCGGGGGTTTTGAAATTGTTTTGCCATTTGACGTTCTGGAGTCTATGATATGTGTTATAATATGCT
>CADBNX010000393.1 GCA_902796115.1 uncultured Eubacteriales bacterium | reverse complement strand
GGCCGCGGCATGATGCCGCGGCCCTGATTGGTGTGCCGAAGAATCTTCCGACGGATAAGCTTGACCCGCCGTGAAATTCTGATATACTGATCACAGCGCCGGGAAAAGGCGCGTCGGGGCTGTCTTTCGGCGCTCCGGCGAACAGGAGGTTCGGTGAAAAATGGATATTCGGTACTTGCTTTGGCTGCAGGATTTCAGAAACGGCATCCATGACGCGTGGACGCCGTTCATGGAGTTTGTGTCCGCGTTCGCGGTCGATTACCTGATCCTGATCCCGGTATTCGTGTACTGGTTCTGGAACAAGCGGAAGGGGCTCTACGCGCTGGTATCCTACTTTTTCTGCATGCTCGTCACGCCGCTGACAAAGCTGACGGTCTGCGCCTACCGTCCCTGGATCCGGGACAGCCGCATCCTGCCCGCGGGGGATTCCATCACCACCGCCACGGGGTATTCTTTTCCCAGCGGACACACGACCACGGCAGGCCCGCTTTCCGGCGGCATGGCGGTAAGCGCCTGGGAAAACAGGCGCACGCGCTGGCTGTCCTTCATCTTTGTCGGTTTTATGCTGCTGACCGGGTTTTCCCGGAATTATCTGGGCGTGCATACGCCCCAGGACGTATTCACCGCGATCGCGCTGACCGTGCTGAGCCTGATCGTGACGGCGAAGCTGTTTCAATACCTGGAGCGGCATCCCGAAAAAGAGGACTGGTTCCTGCTGGGCGGCTTCCTTCTCTGCTGGGCCGGGATCCTGTATATCAGCGTCAAGCCCTATCCGACGGACCTGAACGCGGAGGGGAAAGTGATCGTCGATCCGCGGAAGATGATGAACGACGGGTACGGAGACATCGGCAAGGTGATCGGCTTTATCATCGCGCGCTTCGCGGAGAAAAAGTGGATCCGCTTCGAGCCGTCAAAAAAGAACTGGAAGAGCGCCCTGATCTGCGTGCTGGGCCTGGCAGGCATGATCCTGCTGAAACAGCAGCTGCGCCCGGTCATCACCGGCTGGCTCGGCTCCCACTGGGGAAAGCTGGTCTTCTCCGTGATTCATGTGGTATACTATATTGCACTGGTTCCGCTGGTACTCAGACTGGTGAACAGAAATGAGGGATGAACGGATGAACACGGACAGGAGAATGCTGCAAAGACTGCTTGTGCTGACGGTCTGCGTGATGCTGCTGTCCCTTGTGCCCGCGATGGGTGAAAGTGCCGCCGCGGCGCCTGCCGTTCGGAAGGTGATCATCGACACGGATACGGGGGCCGACGATGCCTCCGCGCTGATCCTGGCGGCGAAAAGCCCGGAAATTGAAATCCTGGGTGTAACGGTGCTGGTGGGAAACGTGGACCTGGAGCAGGGCACACGCAATGCCCTGGCGGCGCTAGAAATCGCCGGTTGTGAAGCACCGGTGTACAAGGGCGCGGGCGAACGCTACAGCGGCGAGGAAATCCACGCGTTCAGTGTGTTTGGTACGGACGGCATGGGAGATCGGGATCTGATTCATCCCAGGGGAGAAGCCCGGGAGGAGAACGCTGTGGACTTTATCCTTCGGACCGTGCGGGAGAACCCGGGTGAAATCGAAATCATCGCGCTGGGACCGGCCACCAATATCGCGCTGGCGATGGACCGGGAACCTGAAACCATGAAACAGGTGAAAATGATCTGGTCCATGGGTACGGCGGGCCTCGGACCCGGAAACGCTTCCCCCGTGGCGGAGTTCAACGTTTATGCGGACGCGCCCGCTTATCGCAGAATGCTGGACTTCGGCGTACCGGTCACCGTGATCGGGCTTGACGTGTGCGACGGGGAGGCACAGTGGACCGACGCGCAGTTTGATACCCTGTCCGCCTCCGGAGAAACCGGACACTTCATCACCGAATCGTTTGCGTCCATCCGGGAATTCTACGCGGGGAACGGTTCGGCGGGATCGGTCATGAACTGCGACAGCGCGGCGATGCTGTGCGCGCTTGATCCGGAGTTCGTGAGCGGTACGATTTCCTGCCACGGCAGCTGCCTGACGGAGCCCGGAGAGGCCTATGCCCAGGTCATTTTCTATAAGGAAGGCTTTACCTATGACGTGGCGGCCAATGACTTTGACTACAACGTGACCCTGGTCAACACGGTTGACAAGGCCGGCTATTTTGCCCGGTATCTTGACAGAGTACAGTAATCAGGCGCTGAAGGAGGCATATTCCATGACTGCCATGACTTCACACGAACGCTTCTCACGCATGTACCGCCATCAGGACGCGGACCGTGTGCCCGTGCTGGATTCCCCCTGGCATGAAACCATCGAGCGCTGGGTCAGGGAGGGCATGACCACGCCCGATTATATCGAATACTTTGACCTGGATAAAACGGCCTACATCTCTACGGACAATTCTCCGCGCCTGCCCGTGCGCGTGGTTGAGGAAACGGACGATTACGTGATCAAAACCACGCCCTGGGGCGCGACGAGGCGCAACTTCAAACACGCCACGACCACGCCGGAAAACCTGAGCTATGAAGTAAACACGCCGGACGCGTGGGCAAAAATCCGGGACCGCATGCAGCCTTCGGATGACCGCATCCCGTGGGACAGGCTGCGCCGGGATTACAAAAAATGGCGTGAGGAAGGATACTGGATCACGGGCGGGCTGTGGTTCGGATTTGACATCACCCATTCGGGAATGGTGGGCACGGAAACCCTGCTCATGGCCATGTATGAGGAGCCGGAATGGGTGACGGACATGTTCGAACGCGAGCTGGATCTGTCCCTCAAACTGCTGGAGCGGGTATGGGACGCGGGGTATACTTTCGACGAGCTGCACTGGTACGACGATATGGGCTACAAGAACACGCAGTTCTTCTCCCTGCAGATGTACCGGGAGCTGCTCAAGCCCTACCACCAGCGCGCGATCGACTGGGGGCACGCGCACGGCTGCGTGGTGCGGCTGCATTCCTGCGGCAATATCATGCCGCTGGTGCCGGAACTGGTCAGTATGGGCCTTGACGGCCTGAATCCGCTGGAGGTAAAGGCCGGCATGAAGCCCGAGCAGCTGAAAAAGGAATTCGGCGACAGGCTGCTCTTCCACGGCGGCTTCAACGTGGTGGAGTGGGACAAGCCGGAGATCATCCTGCCTGAAATCGAGCGGCTCGTGCCCATCCTGAAGGAAAACGGCGGCTATATCTTCGCGTCCGATCACTCGATCCCCCCGCATGTGAGTTTTCGGGATTTTTCAGATATCATCGCCGCGGTGAAACGGGTGGGAAGCTACGGGGGAAAGAGGGAATAGGGAGTAGGGAATAGGCTCCTGCCGCTTCGCTTCGTTCATTGAAAAGAGAAGAGAGAAAAGTGAAGAGTGCTTAATTCGTTTGATCTTTTTTCGAAAGAGGAGCATGGC
>CADBNX010000392.1 GCA_902796115.1 uncultured Eubacteriales bacterium | reverse complement strand
GCGCCGAGCGAAAGCGCTTTGAGCAGCAGGGCGTCCGTGCCGTGCTTGACGCCGAGCGTGTGTCCGTGGCAGCAGAACAGTTTTGCGCCGCTGACATTTTCCGTGATCTCCGTGGGAGGCGGGTTATCGTATCCGAGAAGAAAATCGCAGTTCCCGCGCACGCGCAGGACGCGGGGAAGCGCGGCTTCGAAGGGGTCCACGTCCCCGATCCCGTCACCGAGATGGATGACAAGATCCATGGTTTTGTCGGCCTGCGTTTTCATCAGGATGCGCTCCAGCGCGTCCCTGTCCCAATGGGAATCCGAAACGAGAAGCAGTTTCAAGGAAGTTCTTCCTCCAGAATGGGCAGAATCGCCGCGATGGCGCGCGCGCGGTGGGAGATCTTGTTTTTGTCTTCCTGCGCCATTTCGGCAAAGGTTTCCCCGGTGATGGTTTCAAAATACGGATCATACCCGAAACCGCCGCTGCCCCGGGCTTCGTCAATGATGACGCCGGGGCATTCGCCGCGCGTCACCCGCTCGCGCCCATCCGGCGTGGCCAGCGCCGCGCAGCACACGAAATGCGCGCTTCTTTCCCCTTCGGGAATATCCGCCATACGCTCCATGAGCAGCGCGTTGTTGGCAGCGTCATCGCCGTGCATCCCGGCATAGCGCGCGCTGCGCACGCCGGGCTCGCCGCCCAGCGCGTCCACCTCCAGGCCGCTGTCATCGCCCAGGGCGGGATATCCGGTCGCCTGCGCCACCGTGCGCGCCTTGATCAGCGCGTTTTCTTCGAATGTTTCGCCGTTTTCGTCGATGTCTCCGTCGAAACCCGCTTCCGCCATGGACAGCACGTCGAAGTGTCCGGCGAGGAGCTGTTTCATTTCGCTCACCTTGTGCGCGTTATTGGAGGCCAGCACCAGTGTGCGGGGCGGAGCGATCAGCTGCGCGCGCTCGCCCAACGCGCGGCGCTGCAGGCTCATCAGTTCCAGACATCCCCGCTCCGCCATGGTGAGCAGCGTATCAAGCTCTTCGCGGCTGAAGGGGCGGCCTTCGCCCGTGCCCTGCAGCTCCACCAGATTCCCTTCGTCGTCCATCACGAAATTCATATCCACCTGTGCCCGGGAATCCTCCTCATAGCACAGGTCCAGACAGGCGTTCTGTCCCACGATGCCGGCACTCACGGCGGCGATATGCTTCCGGACGGGGCTTTCCTTGAGCTGGCCGCGGCTCATCATGCGGTCCACGGCACAGACCAGCGCCACAAAGCCGCCGGTGATGGCCGCGGTGCGCGTACCGCCGTCCGCTTCCAGCACGTCGCAGTCGATGGTCACGGTATAGCCGTTCAGCAGGTGCCGATCCACGGCCTGACGCAGCGCCCGGCCGATCAGACGGCTGATTTCCACGCCCCGTCCGTCCTTTTTGACGCCGTCCCGGGCTTTCCTTCGTCCTGTGGAGGCCGGCAGCATCGCGTACTCCGCGGTGAGCCAGCCCTGTCCGCTGCCCTTCAGGAAGGGCGGTACGCCTTCTTCCACGGAAGCGGTGCAGATCACGCGGGTGCCTCCGGTTTCGATCAGGCAGGAGCCGGCGGCGGTACGTACATAGTCCGGAATGATGCGGTGAAAGCGCAGTTCGTCCTGCGCGCGGCTGTCAGTGCGTTCCATGGTTCAGGTCCTCCTTTCAGGTCTTCTGCTCGAATTCATGCCCGCAGCGGGGACAGAACACGCGGTGTACGCCGGTGTGCCGGTTCAGACGGATCAGCAGGCGGCACTTCGGGCAGCGGAAGTATTTATAGGTTTTCCGGTTTTTCAGGCGCAGAAAGAAAGCTTTCACGTTCTTGCGGAGTTTCTCCCTGCGGTCCAGGTAATAGCGGTTTTCCCTGCGGCGGTTTTCGATGCGCCTGGAGAACATGCGGAAAATCGTAAAGCACCAGCAGACGAGGCCGAAGGCATACATCACCGTCTGGCCCGTAAAGATGGAAAGCAGGCATACCAGGGCCGAGAAAACGGCCATGAACCTGCCGAACTCATCCGGTCCGTACCGGCCGGACATGAAGCGCACAAGCGCGGCTTTGATTTTTTCAAGATAAGAGCGCATCGTTTTAACTCCTTACGCGTGAATTGAACGTGCCGGATGGCTCAGCAGCAGAGCCAGAAGCGGGGGCCGCAGAAGCAGTTGAGCAGCAGATTGAACCCAAGGATCATGGCACAGGGATTGCGCAGCAGCGCGCTGCCGATGCGGCTGCCGCCGCCGGAGCGCCGGTAATAGGCGGCCGGACCTTCCAGTACCCGGAGCAGCCGGGCATATAACGCGCTGTCCGGCTCCGCGGCGGCGGCCTGGCGGGCGTGATTGAGCGCGCTCATCTGATTGCCGAGCCCCTGCTGGGCGAGCGCGTACAGGTAGTGCCACGCGGCATTCACCGTCAGGACACGGTCCAGCGCGGCGACGGCATCGGCGTATTTTCCCGCGCGCAGCGCCTGCGCGGCCGCTTCGAGCACCGGGTCGTCATAATGCCCCGGATCAAAGGAGGCATATTCCTGC
Source organism: uncultured Eubacteriales bacterium (assembly GCA_902796115.1). Lineage (GTDB taxonomy): Bacteria > Bacillota > Clostridia > Christensenellales > Aristaeellaceae > RUG756. Next base: position 912 of record CADBNX010000392.1, on the reverse strand, counting down.
CCAGTGCCGCTCCAGCCGGTGCCGGAGAAGGGGTTCGGCCCCGTTCCGCCCCAGCCCGGGCGCCAGGGGCCCCAGCCGCCCCGGAACGGGTCGAAGCCGCCCGTGCCGTTCGTATAGGACCGGTCCCCGGATGAGTATGCTCCGGAGGAATAGGAGCCGGTTTTCCTGTACTGCATCGCTTCGGAATAGGCTTCGTTGATTTCCTTCATTTTTTCTTCGGCCTGCCGGTCTCCCGGGTGCAGATCGGGATGATACCGCTTGGCCAGTTTCCGATAGGCGTCCTTGATTTCGTCCTCCGTGGCGGAGGATGAAATGCCCAGAACCTCAAAGGGATCCCGGTTCATATACCGTCCTCGCTTTCCCGGCAGGGCTCCGGTGTGCCGGTCGTTTTTTGCCGTTTTTGCAATACAAAATCGCGCCGGGTCCAGACCCCGCGCAAAAGCACATGGCGCAGCAGATCCCCGTCCGCTTCGCACGGCAGAAAAGCAAAGCTGTCCAGCGCAGCGCCCATGAAAGAGGACAGGGCGTCGCTTATCAGTTCTTCGTAATCTGCCTGTTCGTGCAGCCTGACAAGCGGATTGAAGCGGCGGTGATTCAGATCCGCGTCATAATCCTCCCACGCGTCGCACAGATAAACGAAGCGCCCCAGATGATACCCCAGCGCGCGCAGCGCGGACGCGAACGCGTCCTCCTGCGGCACAAAAACCTCGCCGAGAAACTGCCCGGCGAAGTCCAGCAGCGCGTCGGGGGAGGGAGAAGGAGTTTCTTCCAGGGAGTGCAGCCTGTCAAGGCTTTCCTTCAGCGCACGGCACTGACGCGGGTAGGTTTCCTCCAACGCGGGAAGATACCCGGACATCGCGCTCATCGCGGCGCGTGCCGCGGCGGAGCGGTCGTCCCGCGCCTGGTCCTCGG
>CADBNX010000391.1 GCA_902796115.1 uncultured Eubacteriales bacterium | reverse complement strand
TAAGGTGTTGTTTTCTCGCAAACCGGAACGAGTCCGGCATGCCCGCTGTGTTCCCGACCGGTCCGGATCCTCGCTTACCACTCCGCATCTTTCACCGCCAGCACCCTGTACGTTTCGTTGTAGCTGATGGTGCGGTTTTTGCAGCCGACCTGTTCGAGCAGATCAAAGAAACCCCGGGACTGGTTTTCGTACAGTTCGCGATACAGTGCTTCCCCCGCGCAGTAGATCCGCACGGAGGATGTCCTGCGCTGCGCGCACTGCCGCAGGAAAGCGAGGACTTCTGCCCTTGTATCGCACACGGCCCGGTTCTCATAACAGCGGATCTGATAAAGCTCCGCCGCACGGTCGCTCAGGGCCCATTCAAAGCTGCTAATGCCGATTGAATAGACAAGCGTGCTCAGTCTGTCCGAGTTTTCTTTCACCTGCATCTGCGTCGGGTATTTCAGGTGGATCCTGTCCCGTCCCTCATCGGCACACTGCCGCAGCCACGCGTAGAGCTCCTCCCAGGAATTGACCTGTTTCTGGGCAAGCTCCGCGCCGCGCAGTTCATTTCCGGCCTCGGGTATGACCCGGGTGATCACCGTCCGTTCATCCCAGCGGTGGCTGACGGCTGCCTGGTCGCGGCCCATATTGTAATACACATACGTCGTGTCATGTGCCTCGTCCTCATCGTCCCAGGTCACGTCCGTCATCACCCAGCTTCCGTTGATCCGGACCAGGTTCCACATATGGGTTACTTCCTGTTCCAGGAGCACTTTCATGGGATCCTTCCCGTTTGACGCGGCTTCGCCGTGCTGATAGGCTACGTCCAGTCCCACCAGGCTTCCGCACAGGTAGAAGGCGTCCGCGTATCCGTCGCAGTCCGCCTTTCCGTTCAGCAGGGCGCCGACAGCGCAGTCGTTATCATCGTGGGAGTTTTCGTCATCCGTAAAATAGGTGATCCGGTCCGCCAGGGCGTCATGCACGGCCTTTTCACGTTCCAGTTCGCTGCCCGTCACGCCGGAAACGAGACGCTGCGCCGCGCTCAGCGTCTCTTTTTCCCGCGCGGTCAGTATATCCGTTTTTCCGCGGTCCCACGCGTAAAAGATGCGTTTGCCTGCGTAATACTGTACCTCGCTCAGCCGCAGAAAAGAACCCGTCGTACCGTAGCGGTACGTCATAACGCCGCAGGTATCGCTCAGGTCCGAGAGCAGCGTGCCGTCGCCCGCAGAGAGCGTATCATTCCCGTACAATTCCTCCAGCAGCGTCTCCGACACCTGGATTTCAAACAGCTCCTCCAGCCGGTCCGTGTGCGCAGCCAGCTGCACCGCAAAATCCTGCAGTGTGTCCGCCTGTCCTCCCGGCGTATCATACGTGCGGTATTCCGGCGAAGCGTACTGCACATACCCGATTTTTTCATTCCAGGAATATCGGGATGGCCGCACAAGCCTGGTCTTTGAAAGCACGTTTTCAAGGGCCCGTCTCTCGTTTTCAAACAGTGTTCCGGACAGCGCCGGGCTGATATAGATCCGGAATTCCGAACCGGTTCCCACCCGTCCGTTGATGGCGTCGATGATATCCGCTTCGGATGCGCATACCGAAAAATCAGGATAATAGGTAATGGTGTGAAGCACAGCCGTATGCCCTTCGAAGCGGTACCGGTACTGGCTGATGCCGGCCGCATACACCATCACATTCAGGGTATCGGTATCCGCGCGCAGGTCAAATTCATCCGGATAGCTCATCCTGATCTCCGTCTCACGGTTCTGCGACGCGGCGCACGCCCGCGCGTATACCTCGTCCCAGCTCGTCACCTGCCGGGACAGATGCACCTGTGCCTCCGCCTTTTTCTCCCGTACATCCGGAAATTCATCACTCAACGGTTCCAGGATGGCGAGCGCTTCCGCGAAATGCCCCGCGTCCATCTCCTTTCCGGCCGCGGCCAGCTGTGCTTTCACCCACAGGCGGTCGGACACTTCCTGCGCCCGCTTTTCCGCGTCACCCCAGTCGCCCAGGCCGGTATACAGTGTCAGCGCTTCCTGCAGTCTGCCCGCTTCAAAGAGTTTTTCCGCTTTCTCCCAGTCCGCCCGGTTTTTCAGTTCCCGGTCGATCTCCGTCACGCGCGCCTCCGCGTCCCGGTAGGCGCCCAGCTGGGCAAAAACGGCGCGCGCGTCCTCAAGCCTGTCTCCCGAAAGCAGGACAAGCGCTTCGACGTAACGCGATTCCTCGATCTGCGCCGCGCGTCCCTCCGCGTCCCGGTAGTCTCCCAGTGCCCTGAACGCCGTGACCGCTTCCGGATACTGCCCGTTCCGGAACAGCTGTTCGGCTGTCTCCCAGTCGGCACGGTTCTGCAGTTCCCGGTCGATCTCCGTCACGCGCGCCTCCGCGTCCCGGCAGCTGCCGAGCTGCGCGAAGATCCCCCGAGCGTCCTC
>CADBNX010000390.1 GCA_902796115.1 uncultured Eubacteriales bacterium | reverse complement strand
TTTTGTGTTGTACGGTCAGCACGTATCCCTGACCAAAGGTCATTGTGCTTTATCCGCACTTTACCGCGATAGAAATGACGTGTCAACTTGCTTCTTCTGACCCGGGATGCGCATCCGAACCGGAAAAGATATCACTTTGGGAAGAAAATAACAATTTATAACCGTGCAAATACCGGAACCCGAAAACGGCCGCCCGCCGCTTGACACGCGGGAAGCGGCGTGTTATAACCAGCATAAACATATCAACGCAAAGGAGCGGACGGGAGCGGTGCGGAAAAACGGACGGCCGGGCAGGCGGTGGTTTCTGCGGATCCTGCTTACGTATGTTTCCATCTTCGCCCTGGTGGGGACGCTGGTGGCGGCGCTGTTTGTGCGCATCCGCGGCACGGTGCAGGATACGATCCTGACCGGGTACCGGCATCAGCTGGAGAGCGCCTGCGAGAGCATGGAGCGCAGCATCGTGCGCGCCGCGAACCTGGCGGCCATGATGGGTCAGGACGAAGCGGTGCGCCGCCTGTCCATGGCCAACGCGGACAGTCTGCGCGGCAGCGTGATGGATATGCGCAGCGCCCGGGAACTGATGGGCAGAAGCCATATCCTGCTGGGGGACGAATTCGTGGCCTCCGTGCTGCTTTTTCCGCACAACGCGTACATGGTGTCCAATTTCCATGTGAGCGACGATTATCAGAAATACTACGGGGATCTGTTCGGCCTGGAGGGGCAGACCGCGGACGCGTGGTACCGCAATGCCATCCAGGCGGGCGGAAAAACCTTCCTTCAGCCGTGGCTCGGAAAAGCCGGAGAATATTATTCCTACTATGTGCCGGGAGATGGGCAGCGGGTGATCCTGCTCGCGGTGCCCATCGCCAACGAGGGGAAAACGGGCAGACTCGGCGTGGTACTGTATTACCTGCGCGAGGACTGGATATCGGGACTCCTGCCCGAAGGGGACGCGCTGCGCTGTGAGGTGCGCGCCGAGGGCGGCGCGCTGCTCTGCGGAGACCAGGAAGAGAGCGGGGATTTCCTCACGCTGTCCTGCGTCTCGTCGGGCGCGCCGGGCTTTTCACTGACGCTGCGGGTGCCGCAGGCGGAAATCGCGCGGGAGCTGGACAGCGTGACCCAGGTGATCCGCCTGTTCATCCTGGCGGGACTGGGCGGCATCCTGCTGCTTTCCCTCTTCTATGCGCTGCGGCAGATGCAGTCCATCCGGCCGCTGCTGGCCTACCGGGGCGGGGTGCAGCCGGAGCAATACGCCTCCCCCTACCGCTATGCCCGGGATCTGCTCGATTCCCTGTCCAGCACGCGGGACGCCCTGGAGCGGCGCGTGCACCTGCTGGAAAGCACTTATAACGAAAACCTGCTGGAAAACCTCTGCTGCCGGGGCATCGGCTCCTCACAGGATTACAAAAGCTGTGCAGCGCTGATGGGCGGGATGGCCGAGGGGTACCGTGTGGCCGTGCTGCGCATCGGGGAAGAGCACCGGCTTTCGCCCCGGCTGCTGGACGCGGAGGAGGAACTGGAAAAACGCCTCTCTCCGCTGGTGATGCATGTGAATCCGGAGGAGAGCGTGTATGTGATCCCGGAGGGGAGCGCGGAAGCGGCATTCGGCGCGCTGCGGGAATGCCTGACGCCCTTTGGCTTTGTTGGCGTCAGCGCGCCCTGCCGGAGCGTGCAGGAGGTGCACGGGCAGTACCAGCAGGCGTGCGCCGCCCTGGAGGACTGTACGGAAAAGAGCCGCCTTGCCTGCTATACCGGGCAGGAGAAAAGGAAAATGTCGGATCTGACGCGGCTGTCCGCGCTGGAAAACCTGATCCTGGCCGGCAGGGAAGAACAGGTGAACGCCTTCTTCGGGGAACTGGAGCCGGAAGGCAAAAAGCTTGTGGGCGTGGATCAGGTGCAGCTCTTCTTTGTGCTGCGGCAGATGCTGGCCCGGACGCGTCTCGCGCTGGGGGAGAGCGCCCGGGAAATTGCCGTGCCGGCCTTCCTTTCCGATGAAAGCGCCGCAAAGAGTCTTTCCCGCCTTCATGAATGCGCGTCGGCGCTTGCCGCCGCGGCGGGATCGGGGCATATCGAAAAGCGCCGGCAGAGCGCCGGCACGATGCTCGCGATGATCGAGAGTGATTTCGGAAACCCGGATCTTTCCGCCGATTATATCGCGGAGAAACTCGGCTGTTCCGCCAAGCATGTATACCAGACCGTCCGGGAGCAGACCGGGCACACGGTGGGGGAGCTGATCGAATCCACCCGGCTGCAGTTCGCGGAGGAGCTCCTTCTGGGAACGGACGGGAAGAACGAGGAAATCGCCGAGCGCTGCGGCTTCGGCACGCTGAATACGTTCTATCGTGTGTTCCGGCGCAGCCACGGGGTCGCGCCCGGAGAGTGGCGGCGGCAGAACCGGAAGGGATGAGTTCGGGAACAGGATCAAAAGAGGGGATGTCTGTGAAAGGGTTGGCGGACAGACGACTCATATACGTTACTACTCAGCCTCGGCTACAGGAAAACCCGGGATGAGGGGTGCAGTGGGGATATCCCCCTGCTTGAATCCATCATCAACGGCTTTGCCGTTGATGATGGCAAAATCGGCCCTGCCGATTTTTACCTTGACGGCATGAGCCC
>CADBNX010000389.1 GCA_902796115.1 uncultured Eubacteriales bacterium | reverse complement strand
CCCCATTTCTGGCGCAAATGATCAAGTCCGTGAATCGTGACCACGACCTTCTTGCCGAATAATCTCGGCAGCCAGCACAGGATGCACGGGCCCTCCGTATGATAGTGTATCAGATCGTAACGTCCGAAGGAAGCCATCACCGTCGCGATGACCGAAGAAGTCATAGCCGCCAGACCACGGCGGTCTGCAGTCGGCGTCCAGACCAGATGAACCCCCCGGTATTCCCGCTTCAGTGCCCCGTCTCTCCGAAGCTTCCTGAACTGTTTATTCATTCTGTTATAGCAGGTTACATCATATCCGAGTTCCACAAGATGCGGCGCAAGGTTGCTGACAACAACCTCCACCCCGCCGTCTCTGGATGGGATGAATTTTTGCCCGATCATCGCGACCCGTTTTGCTGTCTTCCGCACGCTTTTCACTCCGTCCTTTCACAATCGACAGGCAGCCTGTTCTTCAGGTATGCGGTTCCGGATATACGCGGGCCGCCATCTCCAGATATGTATTCTGCAGCTTTTTCGCTTCCGTATGAATGTCATATCCGGCCCGACGGACAAGGTCCATCCCCTTCATCCGATCCGTTTCCGAACGCCTTGTCGCCATAATCTCTCTGACCCATTCCGCATCGTCCGCCCCGAGAGAAACCCTGCGCGCTTCCGGAGAGAGCAGGACCTCGTCTGTGACCCGGTCGGAGAAAACGCATGGCAGCCCCGCTGCCTGTGCCTCGATGCCGACCACGGGAAGTCCCTCAAACAGCGAAGGCAGCACAAAGCAGTCAATCGCCTGATACCATTCGCTGACATCGGCCATCTGCCCCGGAAAAAGCGTCTTATCCCGAATCCCGATGGCGCTTGCCTTTTCCTTCACAGCCCCCTCCAGCTCGCCGGTGCCGATCAGAACAAGGCGGGCATCCGGAACGTCCTTTGCGATTTTCGTGAAAATGTCCAGCAGCCGGCTGTGGTTCTTCTGAATATTGAACCTGCCCACATGGCCGATCACAAAGCATTTCTGCAATCCGTGCAGCTGCCTCTGGCGCTCACGCACTTCCTGCCGGAATCCGAATCGCTGCACATCAATCGCATTGCGAAGGATAAAACCGGACGCGTTCCACCGCTTTTCTCCGAAATAGTATATCCCCGCGTCCCTGCCGCAGCTCCAGTAATCCGTTGCCGCGCCCGGAAGCAGCTGCTTGCAGATCAGCTTCAGCGGATACTTGTAATCGCGGATGATCTGTGTGTTGTGTGCGTGCGCGATCCGTACCCGCAGCCCGGCGTCTTTTGCACTTTGAAGCGCGTAATACCCCATCGCTTCGTTATGCGCATGAACAATTCTGATGTCGGGACTATCGTGCAGCAGGTCTGCCACATACCGCCTGTATCGGGGAAAATGCAGCGGGTTAAGACCCGGGCTGACGAAGACCCGCCCTCCCATACTGCGTATCTCCCCGTCGTATTCCCCGGGTGCCGGTTTATTGGTCAGGAAATCAAATTGGATCTGATTCCGGTCCATCTCCCGGTAATAGTTCATCAGCATGGTCTCGATTCCCGCGCGCGCCATATTGCTGACGGAATGCAGCACACGAAGCATCCTTGCCAGTACCTCCTGTCGCTCTTTTGATCACAGCGTCCATCCCGGACAATCGGTCAAGTGAATACAGCGCACGGTTCAATTTCCGTCGGTCATCCGGCTGAGGATCTGATAAGTCCGTTCACAGTTCTTTTCATCCCGAACCGTGTAAAACGCCTCCAGACGGTGCCGGTACTCCTTCTGCATTCGGAAACCGTTCCCGGCGCATTCATATACGGCGTTCACCAGCGCTTCTTCCGTCATGACGACCGGGCCGAAACCGTGCTCCTCATAGGAGAAATAACCTTTCTGATAATGGTATTTCCGAAACTCTTCCATATCGAATTGGTAATATATCACCGGCTTTTCCATATAACCTGCATCGAAAAACACGCTGGAATAATCCGTAATCAGCAGGTTGCAGCGCATCAGCAGCGTCTGAACATCGTAATCCCGCCAGCTTGCCAGGATGATCCGAGGCGAGGGTGATCTGAACTTATCCAGCTCTTCCTGCAGTTCTATGTGGGGATAGAAAATCAGCTTGAAATCGTGCTCCTGCAGGAGGCTGAGCAGACGGGGATTCTCCAGCAGAGACTGAAACTGCCGGTAAAAAGCCGTCTCATAAAACCGTTCCCCCCGGGGATAATCTGAACCGCGCCAAGTCGGCATGACAAGGATCTCGTTGGATGGATTGTTCCCCCGAATGAGATTGTCAAAACGGCACAGACCCGTATACTGAATCACTCCCTCCGGAAAACCGAAAGTCGAAACAAGATAATCGTATTCCAGCTTGCCGCCGCTGGCAAAGAAATCAACCTTCAGATGAGGATACCACATCCACCTCATTTCGTCCTTGATGATCCCATGCTGCAGAAAAATCTCTTTTCCCCTCGGATGAATCCCCATCTGACGCAGATGATAATAGGCCATCAGATCGGGAGCGACGGGCTGCACATGGGTGCTGATCAGCATATCGGCCGCCAGATACATCAGATAGTGCCTCAGCGATCTCCACGCAATGATCCTGCCAAGCGGCTCGACCTTCCCGCGGTCCGGGCTGGCTTTGTCGATGACATAACACGCGTTGATCTGCGGCTGCTGTTCCCGTAAGTATCGGAAAAACCAGTATGCGTTATCCCTGGCGTCGAACCCGCGTTCCATCACCAGCCAGAGGTGACGGTAAGACTTGCTGGTTCTTCTCAGCACCGCGGCAGCAGGCCAAAGAATAACCAAAAGAAACACATTCTTCAGATAAACCGGCAGCCGCTTCAGTTTGTTCAGCATTTCCGCATTACTCTCCCATCTCGATCAGCCGGATCTCGTTGGCTGATTCTTCCGGTGTCGGCGCTTTCCACTGTTTTTGATCCCGGGTTTGACGGATCCGGTAACTGTAGCTCATGGGAATCAGTCTCAGCCCGATACAGCTCCAGAAATAGAAGGCGGTGTTGTCCGTCAGGTATGTCACTGTCATATAGGCCAGGACAGCCATATACAGCATGCCGGTTTCCGTGTCGTGCCGCGTCATCCAGTATGCAGGATACAGGATATAATTGATGCCTGCCCACAGAGTGAATCCCATCGCGCCCAGTTCAATAAAGATCTTCAGGATATCATTGTGCAGCGGATACGCACGGTTGATAAGCCCTTCCCGGCACCACATGTTCACCAGATCTGTCACGCCTTCAAAGCCCAGCCCCTTCCAGAAAGGGGACAGTTCATAATAGTCATTGGGCAGTTTCCACAGTACATCGCGGCCCATCATGTCAATCCCCAACGACTCAAGAAACGCCACCAGGATACCGGACCGTGTCAGATACAGATACAGGTAGAAAAACAGAAACAGACCAATCCCCGTCGCCAGAATAAACCTTTCCGGTTTTTTGCCCGTGCGAAGCAGCTTTACATACGCACACACAAGAAACACCGCCGGAAGAATGCTGCGCTTCAGTCCCACCAGCATGAAAAAGACGGAAAGGATCACACCGCAGCGCCGGATTCGTTTTTCGCTCTTCGTATCTTTCGGCGCAAACATCAAATAGTAAATAAAGAACTGCCCGAACAGAAAAGTGATGTCATGAATTTCCAATGCGCGCACAAACCCTTCCGCATCTCCGAAGGTGACAAGACAGGTTACCAGAGAAGAAATGCTCTCCTGAATACCGTACTTGGGCATTTCCAGCAGGATGATGGCAGTGTTCGCGGCGCACATGCTGAAGAACAGATAATTGATCGCCCTGTCTTCAAACAGATAACACATGAAAACGCAGTAGACAATGGTGATTGTCTGAAACAGGATCTTCTGCCCTGCCCTGCCGATGGATGCCGCTTTTGAAAAATCCGTGATCCATATGTACAGGCTGATCAGGGAATAAACAGCGATCATGAGCAGAAATACCGGGAAGAAACCCGCCGCCTTTCTGAGCTTCGCAAAATCAGCGGCCACAAGAAAACTCAGAAAAGCGCAGACGATCACCCCGACCGCGATTGCCTTGGGCAGCGCTCCAAGCGCGTTGTTGAGAACCTTCCAGTCTCCGAGTCCGGCGAGAACGGTGCAGGCAACAGCGAGAAAGGCGACAAACACCGGACACTCTTTCCTCGTTCTTTGCAGTTTCCCGCTGTCCGCACCGTTCAGCAGGAGTTTATTGCTCATCATGGCCTTGCTCCGCAGTTCTCTGCTGCGGCACGGTTCTGTGCGTCATCCGATGCATTCTTCCCGGAAGCATCCTCCGGAACGGAGGCAGTCTGCCCTGAATGCATCCTTTGCATGGCAATGCGGAGCAGCTCCCTGATTTCAAAGATGCCATCCGCGCTTGAAACGGCTTTGCCGAAGACATAATGAACCGCGTATTCGCGATTCAGGCTGTTGTACTTCTCAACCTGGCGTCCGAGCGCCTTCAGAATCACATCCAGTTTTTCAGGCGGGCAATCCGGGAAGAAGGCAAAGAAGACGCCGCTGCCGTTGTACCCCACAAAACCGTACAGGTCGCCGAAACTCTTCAGAATCATTGCAAAATTCTTCAGCACTTCATCGCCGACTGTGCGTCCGTATTTGCCGGACAAACTGCTCAGGGAATCCATCTTCAATGCCACACAGGAGAAATTCTCATCAAGAAGCCTGTCCGACCGTTCGCTGATATACGCATCGCATCTTGCCCGGTTCGGAAGCTGAACCGTTTTGTCCACATACCGGAAATAGTCGATAAAGTCCAGCGTTCTCCCCAGCAGTACAGCCCCGATGCAGCCCACCAGCACAAACAATACGATTGCCAGCGCAAGGTACAGCCTGATGTTCACAGTCGACTGAACATTGATGCTGCTGATCATCGACAGATAATTCGCGCTCAACTGACGGTTCAGTTCGTGTCCCGTGTTCTCCACGAACTGATAGTATTTGGTCGCCAGGCTCACACAGTGATCGATTTTTTCACGGATCTCTTCGGAGGTGAAGGTTTTCTGCCCCTGTGCGCGGTCAGCGTTCCCGAATACGGACAGCAGATATTCCTTGTGCTCCTTCTCGATGGTTTTCTGGCGGATCTCGATGTTCAGATTCACGTATTCCTGAATAAGCCCGTCATATGTTGTTTCCTTATTGCTGCTGTTTTCGCGATCGTACTCCACATCCTTCAGAATGGATTCCGTCCCGTTCTCCGAGCTTTGATAATGATAGTCCATCATTTCCTTGTTGCGTTCACTGTAATTATCGATCAGCTTCTTCAGGGAATCGACGCGTTTCTCCCGGTTTCCGACAGCCAGCTGCAGATCCTCGCAGTCTTTTGTCAGGCGGCTCACGAGCAGATCAGCATCGTTTGTCTCCGCATTGGTCAGGATCGCGGCATAGAGACTGGGAATCTCGTAATTGTACAGATGGCTGTATATGCGGTAGAGATCATTGTATGTGTATCCCGTTTCCACCGACCGGAAATACGGATAGTCAGCTCTTTTGCTCAGTAAATAATCCAGCATCTCCAAAATGGAATCATCCAGCATCTGCGTGCTTTCCAAACAGTCATAATTCCCTTCCGCAAGCGCGGAAACACCGTTGCTCTGCAGCTGTTCCTCCACATATTTTTCCGTATAAAACTCATAGTAGTTCTTGATGATCGCATCCAGTATGTTCCAGGCATAATCCTCGCCGTTATCATGATCGCCGATAAAATACACCCGATAGGTATCCGTAACGTAGGACAGCTGCTCGCCCTTTTCCAGCAGCGCTTCATTCAGCTTCTGCTGCGTTTCCGGAATCACTTCTTCAACATAGCAATTTGAGCGGACGGAATCGACATTGAATTGATATCCCAAATCCGCCAGGGCGGCGTCAATAACCGTAGAAGAATAGATCTCCTCCACGTTCAAAGGCCTCCCGTCCGGGGTATAACCCTCTTTGGCTCCGTCGTTGGTATACTGAATAACCGCGGAGGCAACATAACGCTGTTGAGATTTTCCGTAGAAATAAATAGCCAAAGATCCAATGACGGCCAAAACAAAGATCAGCAGGCTGAATTGTTTCAGATAACGCAGAATGCTGAATTTTTTCATATTGTTTTCTCCTTGTCTGAAACAAGCAGCCGCAGGTACACGCAGACAAATACCATGATCAGAACCAGCACGGCACAAAGGAACGAGGAACGGAGGCCGATCTGATCTGCAAAGCCAACGCTGTCATCGCTGAAGCTGATATAGTTGCGGGCTTTCGTACTCGTATATGCGCTGTCCACCGCCTGGATATCCGATGCGAGCCGATCCAGCGACGCCTCCATCTCACGGATCATGGCGTCGGCCTTTTCTGTCTTTGTCCGATCGGATACGTTTGTCTTCAGCTTTTCCGTCAGATAGGTGTTGTACTCGATCATTTCCATCCGCTCTGCTGCCCCCGTGAGCTGCGCATCGGCATGAATCGCCATATTGTCCATCCCGGTTTTTGTTCTGGACATATAGTAATTCATTGTCTGATCCTGGGTCGGGATCATGACGACAGCACTCATGGCTGCGTCGTACATCCGGATCCCCTTGTTGTCTTCGTCGTACGCAGCCATCATTTTGTTATACATCAGGCCATCCATGCGGATTTTGTAATTCAGCATGCTGTCCAGGCCTGTCCTGTCGTTTGCGATACCATTTTCAATAATATAGGAGCGGAGTCTGGCAAGGTCATAGGCATAGAAGCTGTTCACCCGCTGTTCCAAGGCGGAAAAGCTGATCCCTGTATCCGGATCCTGATAGTTCTTGCTCTCCCGTCTGCGAAGCTGCACGTATTTCTCCAACTGGCTGCACTTCAGTTCCAGCAGGTCAACCGTCATCAGATACTCGTCATTGAATTTCAGATCACCGGTATCAAAAGACAGGATGGAATGGTTATATCCATAATGCTCCACGAAGTATTCGCGGTACGCTTTGCAAAGGAGCGAAAGCATGTCTTCGGCGCTCCTTGCGGCAATGGCGCCGTTGTTTGTAAACCTGACAACAAATGAGGTGCTGATATAGTTCACGCTGCCGCTGATGCTCCTGTCGTGCGTTGCCTGTACGCTGACGCATCTGCTCAGTTCTTCCGGGGTTATCTTTCCTTCCAGACCGGCATAATCAATCAGCCTTTTCATCACCTCACCGCTGCGGATCTCAAAGATGTTGAACCGCGTCCGGCTGGGCGTCTGACCTTTGGAAGCCTCCTCATAATCCAGCGACAGTACCGTACCGGCCGTATTCCGGCCTTTGGAATAGTGAAAACCGCACAAGGCTGCAAAAGTGATCAGGAACACGGCGAGAAAAAGGTACCACCGCTTCCGGAACACCTCCAGAGCATGCCGCATGCTGCTCCAGGCATTGCCGGGGAGGCCCGGCGAAGCCGTGTCTCTTGCCGCCCTGAATCGGTTTTTCTCTTTCATTGCTTCTCCTTCCAGCTTCCGAAGCCGCCTCGCTGACAGCGCGCGGCTTCATCTCTCCGACCGCCTTTTCAGCGAGGGCCGTGCTCCGGGGGCGTTCAATACCGGTTGATATCGATCACAACCAGCTCGGGAGGGTTGTTGATCCGCGGCGGGAACGGTTTGGAATCTCCAAGTCCCGCGCTGATAATCAGTGTCTGCTGATTCTGCAGCGTGTATTTCCCTGCGGTAAAATGCGGAAAGAAGCCTTCTTCGGCTGAATAAAGGCCGCCAAGGAAAGGCAGATTCACTATTCCGCCATGCACGTGCCCCGCAATTCCCAAATCGAAACCGTACCCTGACAGCTGCGTTTCAAACAGGACCGGAATATGGGCCATCAGAATGCAATACGCAGAGGGATCAATTTGGGTATGATCCATGAATTCCCGCCCGCCGTATTCTTCAAATCCGTATGCCGTGCCTTCCACTCCGATCAGCTGAACGGTATCGCTGCCGATCCGGATTTCTTCCCGGGCATTGCGCAGCAGTTTCAGCCCCGCATTTTCAAACTTCTCCGGCAATGTCTTGTCGTCCCGGTAATAAATCCGTTCACTCTCATGGTTGCCGAGCACTCCGCAGCAGGGCGCGATCCCGGATAAGTCTGAAACAAGATTCAGCATCGGCCGGTAGTTTTCCTCTTCCCGGATCACCATGTCGCCCGGAAAAAGAATCAGATCGGGCTTCAAAGTGCGAAGATCGGAAATCAACGCTTCATTGTTTTCCCCGTATTCACGGTTATGAAGATCGGAGATGACCGCAATCCGGATATTGCCGCTGACTTTTCCGGATGTTTCCTGATAAAACCTGATTTCGTAGCTTGTTCGCGCATACCGTCCGTTGATGAAAACGACCGTACCGATGATCAGTGTCAGCAGGAGCATAATGCTCAGAATGCGGAGGAGTATTCTCAGAAATCCGTGTTTTTTCTTTTTTGTCTGTTTCGTTCCGGGTCCGGTCTCATTTTTCACGGTAATGATTACTCCCTTATAAACCGTTCTGCTGCGTTCGGCGATCCCGCTCATCCCGCACACCCGGGCAGGATTTCTCTCACCGATGGGAGGAAGAAGGCCTGAAAGACCGGACTTCCCTCTTCAGGAGGGATACCGCCTGTCATAGAATGATCCCGTTCCGCACCATTCAAAAAAGGGGCATTCCCTCCGGCACCATCAACTGCACGCTCACCGCATTCATCGAAGCAACATCCTTCGCTCCTTCCCGCCGCTGCTTCGATCCCTCTCACATGAACAAGTATACCATAGAAGTCAATACCAAACAAGAATCGTCTCAAAT
>CADBNX010000388.1 GCA_902796115.1 uncultured Eubacteriales bacterium | reverse complement strand
TTGGGGCCGGGCGCAGTACCCTGGGCAATGGCCCGAAAACGAAATGTAAAGACGCGCGCATCACCGGTTAATTCCCCCGTAAAGGCCTTTTCATCTGTTGCAAAAACCGCCTGGTACTCACCGGGCTCTGAGATAATGCCAGTTTTTTCTTCAGCGCTTTTTTCTACTGTAATCACGGAACCGGTAAAAAGATTCGTGATCTGTCCATATAACGGAAGTACATTCCTGTCCAACTCCGATACATGATAGCTGAACTTGCCGCTCTCATAAACAGGGTACTCTCCCTCAGAGAAAATCCGTTTTCCTATAATAAAGCCCTCGCCGAAATACTGCTGCATAGCTTCTTCAGGGGTCTTGCGATCCACATAGATCGTTAACTCTCTCGTGCTGCCCACAGCACTGATCAGTGTAATGTCATACTTACCGGACTTATCATACTTATTCTGAGTACCATTAACAGCAGCTCCGTCTCTTCGGATCGTATATCGAACAGTAGGATTAAGCTTTTTATCAATCTGAAATCCTGTCACGGTATAGGAACCGTCTTCCAATGTTTCAGCCTGCTTATATACTTCAACCGTATTCTGATCCATATCTGCATACGTTTCGGCAAGCGTATTCGCCACCGAAAGGTTATGAAAGGTTATCGCACCAAGATCGTCACTGCAAAGGTAGAACTCGTACACCTCAACATAATCACGGTACTGTTTATTTATAACATGATTCAGCTGATAGGCAAACAGTACCCTGATATATACACCATTGATCACATCCTGTCCGGAAGGTGTATAGATCAGTACATTTTCATCTTTTCCGTAATAGGATGCATAATCTGTTGTATAAAGACCTTTTTCATACCGGCCTTTATCGATGTTTCTCCAGTTTTTGCCATCACTGGAAGTCTGTATAATCAATGCGCCTTTTCCGACAGTCCCGGTGTCAACACCACAAACCTGTTCGTTTTTCCTGCTTCCCCAGGTATCATCAGAAATTACCCAACCGGCTCCGAGACTTTTGGGTTCCTGGTTTAATTTTAAATACAGTGAAATACTTTTTCCCTTTATGCCATATTTGGAATCATTCTGCTTTATCTCTGTACCCTTTGGAGTTGCCAAGAATAGCGATGTCAGTTGAGAACCAAAGGCCACATATGATACCTTCTTCGACAAAAGAAAACCTTTATCTTTGTCACTAACATAGATTTTTTGCGTAAGCGGAGTGAAATCCAATCCGTTTGTAACCGTAATATTATATTTGTATCCGCTTCCAAGCTGCGTTGTTATACTGATACGGTATTCACCGGGTTCGACAAAAAAATCATAATCCTTACATTCCTTTTTGCTTCCATTCACCGTTACCGTAGCTTGGCTTCCGTTTTTACAGACCATAAAGCCGGCCTCGGTACTTGCTTGGTCAAATAGGTTTGAGCCATTTCCTATATCCCGAACAGTTATATAGTTTTTTTCTGAGCAGACATAAAATGAGTAAAGCTCAATGCATTTTTTATACTCATGCCTGTCGCCAATCCACCAGAATCCATCTCCGGTCCTTCTGCTGAAACGATATGCAACAAGTACCCTGTAATAACATCCGTTTTTTATCTCGCTTTCCGGAATGCTGTAAACCAAGGATTCCGAAACGCTCTTTTTGCCAGTAAAATAGTTCAGTATGGGATCTTTGGTCTTCTCCCACATCTTTCCATCTGACGATTTCTCAATGATAATACAGCCATGTCCAACGCCAAGCATAAAGCCGAGTCCATATGAATTGACTTTTCCTGTCCCATCATCATCGACATACCATCTATCCACATCAACACACTGATACCTGCCATCATATGCATAATGAATTGACACCGTTCCGTTAACACCATAAGCAGTAAAACCATTATAGGTAGTCTTTTTTTCCAATGCCCCTGTTATTTGCAGAGTTCCCATACTTTTCGCGCCATAAAAAAACGTTTCTGTCGGCGAACCGTCTGAGAGCATATAATCGCTGTTGTCAGGAAGTATATAGTTTTTTCCGGACACTGCATGGTTTTTCTCCGCATATGCTGTACTTGAGTAAAAACAAAGCAGAGAAAAAAGAGCTAGTATTCCGCAAATGAAAACGATCTGCTTTCCTTTCATTCTACCCTCCAAGATCACCGAAAAAACTCAGTGTAGTACTGAAATAAGAATAGAATACTACAGATGCCTTTGTCAAGACAATTCAAGAAATCCTTTTTGCACACTTTTCACCCGTGTACTGTTCACGAGGAGAGCAGGGCAATATGCTATATGCGCAACATGATCAAACTGAGTATAGAATCATTGAATCACAATTGGGGCTGTGACGTCAGGGTTTTTGAGAATACCCCGGCATCACAGCCCCTTTTATGTCATATCATATATTTCCAATCCGTTATAAATTCAGTCGACATGTCGACTGAATTTATAACGCAAAAAGTCCTGTTTGTTACCTCACCGCAGATACAGTATCCTGTACTCGTAGGGTTTCAGGGTGATCGCTCCGACCTCTTTCCCCGTGAAGGCGTCCGTGCGTTTCGGCAGGGCCTCTTCCCGCAGGGTGAAAGTCACGCCGCGGATCTCTTCCTTGCAGGTATTGGCGATGAAGGCCAGCAGCGATACTTCCCCACCCACGGATTCATAGCGGTAGTAGCTGATTTTCACACGCTCATCCGAGGTTTCCGCGCCGTTGGTCCAATAGGGGCACCAGGCGGACTGCACGATCGGGAAGCGGTCGAAGATCTTCCACAGCTCCGCCGTCTGATCCAGCGGCCCTTCGATATCGTTCGGACGCGGCAGGATGCCGTGGATGATGCACATCGCGACCGCGTTTTCATAGTTCCAGATCGGGCGGTTTTCATACGCGATGAACTCCACCGGCACGCCCATGTTCCTTCCCGTGTACTCCGTGCGGAAATAATCCAGCGGCACGTCGTGGAAATTGCCGTGCACATAGTCCAGCTGCAGGTGCTCCCCGTACCAGTTCAGGTCGATATAGGGCAGCGCCGTGAAATTCTGGTATCCGGAAGAGTGCACGTTGATCATGCCTCCGCGGGCATGCACGGTTTCATACAGATCGCGGAACATATCGCGCACCGCCCGCACCGGGTAGCTTCCGTGCAGCGCGCCCCTCTCATCGCGCCATCCGCAGCCGTGGCGTTCGTTGGCGCAGAAATGCGGACGCGCCGTGCCGTCCAGGTACACACCGTCGATGCCGACGGTATCCATCAGGTTCGCGACACCGTCCACGAATTTCCTGCTCCATTCGTTGTTGTAGCACACCATATGATCCCGCTGGAAGGGCACGCGGTACCATCCGCTGCGGTGCGTCCCGTCTGCTTCCTTCAGGCATACCTGCTCCGCGTATTCGGAGTAAATGGGCGCCATGGAGGAAATCTCATACCCGAAATAGACCAGCACGCGGATGCCGCGGCGATGGCACTCGGATACGATGGCCCTGATCTGCTTCTCCGTATACTCGGAAATTTCAAACCAGTTCTGGGATTTATTCCATTTTTCATGCAGGATCAGGGTGTCGACCCCTTTTTCCGACAGCCGCTCAAAGCGGTTCTCCGCGCTGAGATAATCGATATAATTTCCCTTGGTTTTGATGAAGCAGTCGATGTGCAGCCCGTGGATCGGATACGGATTCTTCGGGAACGGCTTCACCGGGGTCGCCTGCAGGCCGAAGGAGAAGCAGACCGGCGGGAACGAGAGGCCGTTCTCCGGCTCTCCCTTCCAGGAAACGGGCTGACTGTCCAGCAAACGCACCCGCAGCACCGTGGCGTCCGCGGTATGGATCACCTCGACGGCGCGGTCCGGATCCGCCGGCTGCCAGTTGCGGTCCCTGTCCGCGAAAAAGCCAAAGCCCCGCTCCTCGTCTCCGAGCCAGCAGAGCGCCTTGAACGGCATCGCAAGATCCGCCCCGGGAATCGCGCCGCTGGTCGTGGAGCCCGTGGGCTCGATGACGCTCCCGTCGGAGCAGAAAAGGCGGCTGTTCGGATACTGGGAATAGTGCGTGGCGATTTCCTTTCTCAGCGGGATCTCAAGCCACAGCCTGTCCAGCCTGTACCGCAGCGGCTTCTTCTCCGCCAGGCCGAACACCTGCGCCACGGTCTTTCCCATCGGCATCAGCTTCACGTCAAAATCGAGGCCGCCGTCATACCCGATGCGGATGCAGCTGTCCAGGATGAACCGCGGGCTCGCCATCGCGCCGCAGAGGACCGCTTCCCGGTCACAGCGCTTCTGGATGAAGCTTTCACTCTCGTTATCCTCATAATCCTGCCGCCAGCAGATGGGTTCCCCGTCCTCCGCGCCGACAAAGCGCACGGGCCCCGCGAGCAGCTCCTCTCCGTTCACTTTGACGGAAACGGGCATCCCGTCCGCGCCGAAAACCATCTCCCGTCCCACCACGTTTACCCTGTGGTTCAGTCCTTCCTCCCTGACCTCGACCGGCAAAAACGGATACGGTATTTTCATGTCGCTCCCTCCTTCTTTCTCTGCGTCAGATCATCCGGAAATCCAGCTTCTTCGGCAGCGGATACGCTTCGCGCGCGGCTTCGGCGTCCCGTCTGCCCGTGCGCAGGGCGTAGATTTCCTCATACAGTTCGAACCAGATATGGGATACGGAAACCTCTCCTTCCTTGATATCCACCATCTCGAAATCCTCATTGATGATTCCGGCCGCTTCCTCAAAGCGTTTCAGCTTCATCAGCGCGATGGCGCGGTACAGCCGCAGCCGTCCGTTCGCCCGCAGATCCTCCGGCAGCGTATCAAAGCACGCCAGCCACTTTTCATCATGCCCCGCGGCCAAAAGCGTCATCGCGTATTCCACACACAGCACCCGGCACCGCGGACCGATACGCATCGCCTCGTCCATCAATTCCTCCGCCCGGGCGATATTGCCGTATTCGTTCTTCTCCAGCATGGCCAGGTTCCGGTACGCCCATGCGGACGGCGCGGCTTTCAGGGATTCCTCCCAGGCCTTCCGCGCGCCCTCCAGGTTTTCCGCCGCGTATTCGCACACGCCCTCCTGCAGCAGCGCGTACCAGTTTTTCTGCGGCAGCTGTTTCAGCAGCGCCGCCGCCTTCGGGTCTATGCAGTAGCTGCCGGGCACTTCCCGCACGTCCGGGCAGGGAAAGGTGCGCTCCCCGAGCAGTTTCTGCCATTCCCCGGTTTCAGTGTCCCCGGCATGCGGCGGAAACGCGTGGTAGCGGCTGATTTTCTCCCCGCGCAGTTTTTCTTCCAGCGCGCCCCAGCCGCTTCCCTCCATGATGATGCTGCGGGATGTGACCGACTCCTCCGCCGGGAAGTGCAGCGCGTCCGGGTCGCCCACTTTTTGCCGCAGACACTCCGATACCGCCCCGATCGCGTCCTGCCAGCTTCCGTTTACGGCTTTCGGATCGCATTTGGCCCCGGTATAGGCCTCCACCCAGCTCCATTCGCTCTTTCCCGGCATCGGGATGTGCTCCAGCTGCGTGTGCGCGAGGCCCGCCTGGATCTCCACATAGGCCATTCCGGGCGCGGACAGGAATTCGTTCCAGTTCCGTCCGCCGTTTTTGCGGCCCCACAGGAACAGCTTGCGCCCTTTCAATACGGGCTGGGAGCACTGCAGCAGCCCTTCCCCTTCCCCGTCCAGGGAGGCGATCCATTTCTTTTCCTTTTCCGGAATCTTGAAGAAAAAGTCATGGGAAAATTCCACCCGCGCGGGATAGCTCACGTCCGTGCCAAGCGCGTTCGGAACGGGCGTTTTATCCAGCATATAATGGTCTTCCTGGTAGAAGCACATGAACGCCTCGTCCGCGGGCACGATCACCCGCGTGTCCGGCGTCTCCGGCACCGCGATGTTGCTCCACCAGTACATGTATTTCTCCCTGTCCTGTGTGTTTTCGATGCGGTTGCGCAGGTACAGCACGTCCGAATCCTCCGGCAGCCAGGCGCTCACGGTGTACACTACGCCGCGGATTCGCTCGTATTCGTACAGGTTCAGCACTTCCCCCTCGCTCGTCTGCGCCGTCTCGGCAAACAGCGGGGAGCAGGTGAGCGGGTTATGCCCCTTGATGCCCACATTGAACTCCACGCCCCCGGCGAACCACGCGTTGCGCAGTCCCAGGTTGCAGGGCTGGTACACCGGGTTTTTGAACAGCAGCTCCTTCCCGAGCGTTTTGTCGTACAGGGACCAGAGCCTGCCGCCGATTTCGGGCAGGAATACGGCGCGCAGGAAGCGGTTTTCCAGCACCGCGGCTTTGAACACGCGCTCCTTCCTGGCCCGGTCATAGCCGTCCTGCGTTTTGTAGGGCAGCATGGTGCGCAGCATGCCCTTCCCAATCCAGCGCATTTCCTCCTTTGTCAGCCTGTCCGTGCACTCGTAGCCCGCGTGGATATAGCTGACGTTTTTGATATCCGGCATCGGGTTTTCTTCCCCCAGGTTCGCGGAAGGGATCGGATAGTCTTCGAAACGGATCATATGTTCCTCCTGTTTATCGGATATTCATGGTTCCAAGCTCATAGTACCCTTTTTCCGTGCGGCAGGTTTCCTTCATGGCGAAGCGCACGGGCCTCTCCCCGTCGAACAGGCCCATGCGCAGGCGGTACCTGCCCTTTGCCAGCGCGGCCGTATGCAGGCGGCAGCGCACCCGTGCCTCTTCCCCGCACATCCATTCCCGGTTGTCCGCGGCGTTTTCGCACAGCACAAACTCCCTTCCGCCTTCGTCCGCGGCCGCGAAGCGCAGGTCATAACGGTGATAGGCGGGCGCGAACCCGCGGTTGCTGACGCGCAGCGTCAGGTACGGGTCAATGCCTTCCGAAACCGGGGGCAGCGAATAGCCCTCCGGAAAATACCAGTATCCGAGGCGGTT
>CADBNX010000387.1 GCA_902796115.1 uncultured Eubacteriales bacterium | reverse complement strand
GTATACATCGACGGCGCGAAATGGCAGTACAGCGGTTCGGATGTTTACACGGATTTTTGCAGATCGGATATCCCGATCGGAAAGACCTATGAAGTCAGGGTATCGCTTTCGGGAGACTGGTGGTGTTCCGGAACATCGGAAGGGACGATGGTCGGGACCGTCGCGGCAAATACGGCGGTGCGGCTGAACATCACGGACCGGATGTCCGAAAGGCTGATCCCGGATGGCGTCTATCTGATCACGGCTGCCGGAAGCAGCGATAAATCGACGTATTTCTATCTGGGCGCGGACGGCTATCCCGCGCAGAGCGGCGTTAATGTTTCCCTGCACGGTCCGCTGTCCGAATCGTCTGTTTCCTTTGAACAGACCTGGAGGGTGAACTATGAGCACGGCTTTTACACGATCAGCCAGTACGCGGCAGACGGATGCCTTGCCGTGAACGGCGGGAGCAATGTGAGCGGCGCCAACGTACAGATCTCAGGCGGCGGCGCCTCCGGCAGTCAATGGGCGATCATGCGCAGCGGCGGCAGCGGCTACGGTGTCGCGGCCCGGAACAGCGGCATGTTTCTGGATATCCGGAACGGACTGACTGATACGGACGGCACCAACGTCCAGCAATGGAGCGGCAACGGCTCGAATGCGCAGAAATGGCTCTTTATTCCTTACCGGCCCGTACAGGAGGTGCCGGAAGGACGGTATATCCTGCTGTACGGCGCGGATCCGTCCTTTGAACTGGATGTGGCCGGGGATACCGGAGAAATTGAGAACAACACCAATGTGCAGGTCTGGAGCGATGCCTGCCCTTCCCGCTATAATTCCTTTGATCTGATCATGCTTGACAACGGGTATTATACGCTGACACACGCCGCGTCCGGCATGTGCCTGGACCTGACGAACGGCTCCTCCGCCTTCGGAGCCAACGTCGCCGTGCATGAGGCGAACGGTTCCGTGGCGCAGCAGTGGGCGATCCTTACCGATGAAGACGGGTTCTCGCTGATCTCGCGCTGCAGCGGATACGCGCTGGAACCGAAGGACGATGCGCCCGCGGACGGAACCAATGTCCAGGTTTCCCCGCGGCAGAGCAGCGAACGGCAGCGGTGGATACTTGTTCCGGCGGAATACACGGTTTCCTATGAGTTGTGCGGCGGGGAAGGCACGCTGCCGGCACAGACGAAATACTATAAGGAAGACCTGACGCTGGCGGCACAAACGCCTTCAAAACCGGGGTATACGTTCCTCGGATGGGGAACGGGAGAGGGGGATACCGTTCCGTCGCACCTTCCGGGGGAAACGTACACATCGGATCAGGCGCTTACCCTGTACGCGGTCTGGGAGAGCGATCAGCATACGGTTTCCTTTGACGCGAACGGCGGGGAAAACGCGCCCGACGCTTTGACCGCGGAAGGGGCGGAGGCTGTGATCCCGTCCCGGGAACCGACCCGCGCGCATCATCAGTTCCTGGGATGGGCGATGGACCGGGACGCGAAGAAGGCGGATTATCAGCCGGGCGAAACATGTGAAATCAGTTCGGATGTGACCTTCTATGCCGTCTGGCGTCAGAAAGCGGAAAAGATCATCACTCTTCCCGCGTCGCTGACCCGAATCGAAAGCGGGGCGTTTGTCCGTACGGACGCGGACGCGTTTGCGGTGCCGCGATCCTGCGTCGATATTGAGGAAGGCGCGTTTGAAAACGCAGCGATCCTCGGCTATGCGGGAAGCGAGGCTGAAACGTACGCGAATAACGCGGGGCTGACTTTTGTGCCGCTGGACGACCTGTGGCTGCCGGAGGATGAGGTGCCGCTCGGGCTGACCGTCGCCGCGGAAAAATGGACGTATACGCTGACAACTTCTGAAACCATGACCTCCACGGAGCCTGAGATGGAAGGCTGGAGCCGGATCGGGTCTGAATGGCAGGAGACGGGGCAGGGCATCTGGGAATATGTCGATTTTCCGGCA
Source organism: uncultured Eubacteriales bacterium (assembly GCA_902796115.1). Classification (GTDB taxonomy): domain Bacteria; phylum Bacillota; class Clostridia; order Christensenellales; family Aristaeellaceae; genus RUG756. The sequence continues at coordinate 3,822 of CADBNX010000387.1, read as the reverse complement.
GGCTTTGATGCGGGACATGCCCTGTACAGCCGATATCACAACGCCGGGCTGTCCTCTGAAGAAACGGACACCGCAAAACGGGAAGCCGGATCCCCGGAACACGATACCTATCTCTACCGGCACTGGACCTTCGTGGATTCCGTCCCGGACAGCAACCGGAACGTGCTGGTGGAACGGGAAAGCAAAACCGGCGTGAATGTCGGCGGATCCGTATACCGTGATTTCATCTATTTTGATGCCTTTGAAACGGAGCTCTCTCTGAATCCGGAGGGGATGGGCAGGAATGGCCTTGTCTCCTTCGACGGCATGTACAGCACCTACCATCATCCGGAGTACAACCTTGCGGAATACGCGAGCTGGTGGTGGTACCGTGCGGACGTTTATCGGCAGCAGTATACGGATTACGAGAAATGCTATATCTATGCAAGAAACCTGGAGGAAATGAAGGAATCGGAGACTCAAGTCGTTCCGGGCGACGGGATCACGGATGTGCGGCGCTGGGTGAAAATTCAGCTTCCGTGAGGCGGGAATACCGGAATCAAGCAAAGCAGTTTTGCGGAAGAGCGGGGCTGTTCCAACGGGGACAGCCCCTGCTTTAGCGTAACAACGGGAACATCCCGGCCCTGAACAGAGCGAAGCGGCCGGCGGCCGGAACTGCCGAATTCTTTCGGGCATAAGGAAGGCCGGAAGCGTGGGTATTCCACACTTCCGGCCGGCCTGCCAGGTTAACGAGCTGACTGCCGTCGGGAACCTGTCCGCAAAACAGGGTTCCTGAAAGGTACGGTTGTTTTACAGCGCGTCGTACGCGGTCTGGGCCAGCTCGATGTAGCGCTCCAGACCCATCGCTTCCAGTTCGCCGCAGAAAGCGTCGAATTCGTCCAGGCTGCGGTCGCCCAGCGTGAAGGCGGCGATGGCCACGTTGATCTGGTCCACGATCAGCGTCTTCAGCTCGTTGTATTCCGCCATGTCTTCCGCGCTCATCAGCAGCTGCGGCAGCTTTTCATAAGTGTTTTCGCCCGGGAAGTTCCATTCCTGGATGTCGAGCGCCGTGGGATACTTCGAAGCCGTCATGGACATTTCGCAGTGGTTCATGATGTCGCTGACGATGAAGCTTTCGCTGTCCCAGATCACGTTGGTGCTCGGCTGCACCCATTCCTGGGTCTTGAGCAGATAGAACCACGCGGGGGTGCCGTCGCGGCCGATCATGCCGTCCTCGGCTTTGGCCCATTCTTCGCCTTCAAAGCCCACGCGGCAGGCAAGTGCGAAGTCCTCGGAGAGGAACCAGTCCATCATCCGGAACGCCGCGTCCACATCCTTGCAGGCGGAGGTGATGATGCCGGAGATGCGCACGGTGGCGGGGGAGTACAGGCTGCTCTTGTAGCCGTAGGGGCCTTCCAGATTCGGCAGGCAGCGCATGTTCTGGTATTCGTCGCCCGTGGAATCCATGGTGTTGGTGTACATATTGCCGCAGGCGTAAATGCCTACGTTGAAGCCGTCCTGTGCCAGGATGGCGGCGGTGACGGAGTCGTCCTGCGTGAAGGAAGCGGGATCCATGAGTCCCTCATCCACGAGCTTCTTCATGAAGGTGACGGTTTCGAGGAAGTACTCATTGTTCGCGATGCAGGATACCTTGCCGTCGGTCACCTTCAGGTAGGAACTGGCATCCGTATACTGCCAGGCGTTGGAGAGCATGCGGAAGATGTAGTTATTTCCGGCGTAGGTCGTCATCGGGATCTCGTCCGACGGGTCTCCGTTGCCGTTCACATCGTTATCCCGGACACCTTTCAGGAACTCGTAGAGCTCGTCGATGCTGTGCGGCATTTCCATACCGAGCGCCTCGAGGAAGCCGGTCTGGAGGCGGTTGTATTCGCCGCCGTAGACGTTGGTGATCAGTCCGCCGCCGGAGGGGACCGCCCAGATATGGTCGTCATAGGTGACGTAGCTCAGCGCGTTGTCGCCAAGCTTCGGCATGAAATTGGAGAACAGGTTGTCGCCGTATTTTTCCACCTGTTCGTCAAGCGATACGATGAGTCCCGCGTCCGCCCAGCCGCACAGCACGTCATAGGGCACGTTATAGGCAAGCAGCACGTCGGGCAGTTCGGAGGAGTTCATCAGCATATTCACCTGGGTCGCGGTGTCCGAAGTGGACAGCTCGATGAATTCCAGATCGATGCCGGTCGTCTCTTCAATGAAGAGGGTGAGCTTATTGGTGTTGATGTCCTCCACCTTCGCGTTGATGGGCATGGCCACCTTCAGCGTGATGGGCTCCGTGACGATGGGCAGCACGCCCTTTTCCGTCACGTCCGCCAGAGCGGAGGCAAGGGAAAAGAGCATCGCGAGGGAAACCAGGAGTGCGAGTGACTTTTTCATGGGGGTTCCTCCTTTTGATATATTCTTATGGGACTGTGCCCATAATGACATAGGTGTTCAGCCCTTTACGCTGCCGATCATGACGCCCTTGACCAGGTATTTCTGGATGAAGGGATAGAGGATCCACAGCGGCAGGCAGCTGAGCAGGGTGAGCGAGTTCTTCATCAGCTCCGTCATGCCCTGCAGATCCATGCGGGTTTCCTCGCCGCCCATCAGATCCGCGATATCCATGGTAGCCTGCTGGACGAGGTATTCGCGCAGGTACAGGGAGAAGGGCTTGAGCGGTTTGCTGTTGATGAAGATCAGCGCGTTGAAATAGGAATTCCAGTGGCCGATGGCGTACCAGAGCACGAGCACGGCAACGATGGCCTTTGACAGGGGCAGCGCGATGGTGAGCATATAGCGCACATAGCCGGAGCCGTCGATGGACGCGGCCTCAAACAGCTCCTCCGGAATGGAATTGCTGATGAAGGTGCGGCAGACGATCATGTTCCACACGCTCAGCGCGCCGGGAAGCAGCAGGGCCCAGACGGTATTGATGAGGCCCAGGTTCCTTACCAGCAGGTAATGCGGAATGATGCCGCCGGAGAACCACATGGTGAAGGCGAAAAGCAGGTTCAGGAACGAGCGGCCCATCAGTTCCCTCCGGGAAAGCGCGAAGGCCGTCAGATAGGTGAGCACCACGTTGATGGCCGTGCCCGCGCAGGTGTAGAAGGCGGACATCAGGAAGCCGTGCACGAGCCAGCTGTCCCTGAGCACATAGCGGAAGCCCTGCAGGGAAAAACCCATCGGATAAAAGGTGACGATGCCGAGCCCCACGGGAGCCGGGTCGGATATGGCGCCGGCGATGATGCACAGGATGGGGTACAGGCACAGCACCGCGAACAGGATCAGGATCAGGCCGTTGAAAAAATAGAAGATCTTTTCACTGCGCGTATCCCGGGTGGCGGAACGGCGCAGGCGCTTGGCAAGGGAAACCGGCGTTTGCATACGGTACCTCCTGTGGATGGATCAGAACAGGGACGTCTCGTTCAGTTTCCGGCAGATGCCGTTCACGGTGACGATCAGCAGGAAGGAAAGCACGGAGTTCATCAGGCCGATGGCCGTGGCGTAGGAATACTTGGGGCTGCCGGCCGCGATGCCCTGGGCGTATACATAGGTGGATATGACCTCGCTGGTGGATTTGTTCAGGCTGTTCTGCATCAGCAGCACCTTATCCGCGCCGACAGTCAGCACATGGCCCATGTTCATGATCAGGGAGATGACGATGACCGGAACAATGGCGGGAAGATCGATGTGCAGGATACGCTTCATGCGCGTGGCGCCGTCCACGATGGCGGCCTCATGCAGCTGCACATCCACGCTTGTGAGCGCCGCAAGGTACAGGATGGTGCTCCAGCCCGCGTTCTGCCAGATGCCGCTCCACACATACAGGTGCGGAAAGGCGGAGGG
>CADBNX010000386.1 GCA_902796115.1 uncultured Eubacteriales bacterium | reverse complement strand
AGCGCCGCGAGGCTGTTGATGACAGAAGTAACACTTTCGATTTTATGCAGCCGGGACGGGGTAAGCCCCTGGGAGAAGTACTCACCGCTGTGTCTGCCGTCCGGGGTCGCCAGCGTCTTTTCCGCCCAGAAGCGGATTTCCGTATACGTCAGGTGCCCGAGCTGCACTTTTCCGCCGGGCCAGAGGGTTTTCAGCTCCTTGAGCGAATCATACAGATCCGTATTGAAACGCGCCGCGAGGCTGCAGGACTCTTCGCTTTCATCCCCCCAGCATGGGCAGCGGAGCGCGTCAAGCCGGATGTCCTCCGCGCCTTCCCAGTTATTCCTGACAGCCGTCAGCAGTTCGGAGAGCGCGTATTTTTTCCGGTCAAAGCACAGCGTTTTGATCGCGAGCAGGGAATCGATGATATTGGGGAACCCCACGCAGTAATAGTGTTCATTCCGGTATTTGCACCCGCCCTGGGTCAGATCCATCCGGTTATCCAGACAGCCGACCATGGACGAGGATGTGAGCGGAAGCGGATCGACCTTCGGCCAGATCGGTTTCCCGAGCAGCGTCATCCGGCTGCGCTCGCGGAAAAGGATTCTGCAGTTTTCCAGCGTGATCTGATAAAGCTCTTCAAAGCTCTTCGCACCGTCGACAGGCAGGAAACGCAGCCGGCAGGCGTCCATTTTATCCGTCCGGTTATGAATTGAAAATTCAAACGCTTTCAGAATGTTTACGTAATTGCCGTGATCGCTCATTTCACTGCCGTAGGGGATCAGTCCCCAGCATCCCGTTACCAGATAGTCCCGGGCTTCTTCCAATGGGATGCCTTCACGGACAAGCGCGGGGATATTGGATTCATCGTTCTGATACAGAACGGAGGAGGTGCCGTGAATCACATCTTCATCCGCCGCGTCAAGATACGCCTTGGGGGATTCGGAAGAAAAGCGGACCTTGATTTTGGGAAATATGATTTTCTGCTCGCTGGTAGCCTTCAGGAACATGGCGGTCAGTTCGTTCCAGACCGGTTTTCCCTCCGCATCGCATCCGCCGATCGTATACGTGTTTTCCAGTTCATGATCCGCGTATCCGACCATCTTCATGTCATGATCGTAGTGATAATCCCATGTCAGGAGGAAGGCGCGAATCAGTTCGTACGCTTCCTCCCGTGTCAGGATACCGCTTTCAAGGTCCTTCCGGTAAAACGGATACAGCTCCAGGTCCGGCCGGCCGAAGGTGTTGTACCCGACTCCTTCCAGCGCGCCGCAGGCAGTGCGGATGAACGCCAGCATATTCAATGCCTCATAGAAAGTGCGCGGCGCGTTCCAGGGCGTATGGGCGGCAGAATCCGCAATGCGCTTCATATTGGCTTTCTCGGTCGGATCCGTGCTTTTCGAAAACCGCTCCGCCGCGGCAGACGCGAATTTTTCGGAAATCTTCTTCAGACACAGCAGACCGGCCGAAGCCGCGTTCAGGAAGTCCCGTTCCTCTTCCGTCCGCGCGCCGGCCAGCTGAGACTGCGCTTTGTCATACATGCTTTTCAGTCCGCCCCGATAGACCGGTTTGCAGTTGAAGATGAAGTGCTGCCTGGTGTCGCAGTAAGGCCCGCATATCAGGTAGAGCAGTTCCTTTCCCTGCGCCTGGCGAACCTCCCAGAGCGCGGGGTCCTGATCCCGGAACAGGTGCTCCCACCTGAGGTAATTCCAGCCGCCGGCGTGCGTGTACCCGCGGAACGTTCCGGCGCCGTCACAATGGGCTGACATCGTACCCAGTTCGTGGTAAAATGGGGACGTACGGAACAGTACGGGGCGGCAGTATTCGGTGATGGTTTCGTACTGAAGGGTCTTGCGCTGACAGGCGCTCATCCCGGAAGACACCTTTTCATCCAGAATGGCAAATATTTTTTCGCAGAACGCTTCGGACATCGGGTTGATTTTATGCCAGTAAAAATCCGTCAGTTCTTCCCTGAAAGCTTTCAAATCCATAAGCACACCTCCCAATCGGCCTGATCTGTTCTATTTTACAAACCGGAAGGGCCGGCTGTAAATCGGAAGTTTGCGCAAAACAGGACTTTTCGGAAATGTGAAGGTGTATCGTGATGAATCTGTGTTTAAAAGAAATCACCAGGGTCTATCGCTTCGGCATTCATGAGCATCGTTGGGAGAGAAAGGCGTCCGCCGGGGATCATTTCATCGCCTACAAACTTTACGGGAATACGGTGCACGAAATCGGCGGAAAAAGCTTTCCGTTTTCAAAAGATATGATCATGATCGCCAACAGCGAAGATCTGTACCGCGTAACCTGGCATGAAGCGGAAAAGGAGGGAAAATACGGAAGCTGCATCGCCGTGCACTTTACCACACTGCAGCCTTTTGACCGGCACTTTACCATTTATGACGTCAGGAAATACCCATCCCTGAAAAACGAGTTTTTCAGAATCCTGGACCTCTGGAATCAGTTTAAAAGCGGCGGAAGCCTGTCTTCCGAATACGCGGCCGTTTCGTGCTTTTATCAGATATTCGCGCGTCTGACAGCAATCACGCTGACAGAGAACCAGAAAACCGAAGCAGACGGCTTTCTGGTGAAGGCAAGAGAGTACCTCGAGCGGAATTACGCGAACAGCACGCTTTCCGTGTCGGACGCGGCATCCGTCGCCGGTCTCAGTGTCAGACGGTTCGGAGAGCTCTTTCACGAATCGTTCGGAGAAACGCCGGGGCATTATCTGACGAACGTGCGGATGAACGCCGCCTTGGAGCTGCTGCGCCGCTCCTCCCTGTCCGTGGCTGAAATCGCGGCGCTTTCCGGCTATGCCGACGCCAGCTATTTCATTCGCGTGTTTCACAGCCGGACGGGAATCTCCCCCGCTGTATACAGAAAAAGGGCAGAAAAGAAATAGGGGGTGCTGCCCGGTTTATTTCCCGATTTCAGCATACTCCGGTCCGATTTTGCCTTCCCGCGTATGGAAAAAGACCGAAGTCGGTTGTTACAAAAGACCAAAGTCCGGAAAATCCGGACATATTGCGGTGAAAACCGGTTCCGGAAACGGTGTTTTCAGGACATT
>CADBNX010000385.1 GCA_902796115.1 uncultured Eubacteriales bacterium | reverse complement strand
CTTATACCCGCTGCCGCCGAACTTGCCGCCCGCGTGCAGGATGGTGAACACCACGCTGACGGTGGGAATCCCCTTTGTGGGATGGATGCCCACGGGGATGCCGCGGCCGTTGTCTGTCACGCGGACGATGCCGTCGTCCAGCAGCTCCACCAGGATTTTGTCGCAGTAGCCCGCCAGCGCCTCGTCGATGGAATTGTCCACGATCTCGTAGACGAGGTGATGCAGGCCCCGCTCGCCGGTGGAACCGATGTACATACCCGGGCGCTTGCGGACCGCTTCCAGTCCCTCCAGCACCTGTATGGAATTTTCGTCGTAACTTTCGGTCACGGGGATGTTGATGTCGTCGCTCATATGGGTCTCCTTTTTAGTGGCTAGTTACTAGTTGCTAGTGGCTAGTGTGTAGCACGGCGCCTTGCGCCGTTTGAGTTGGTAGTCATCCGTCGGAAGTCGGAAGTCCGGCTGACGAAATATATCGGTAGCGCGGCACCTCAGTGCCGCTCTTGGCGAATGTTACTTTTGAAACAATTGTTGAAGGTAATGTCAGTTTTTCTTAACAGAACAAGTGTCATTTAACCATACAATTCATAAAATGTTGTTTGCGCCTACAGCGGCACTGAGGTGCCGCGCTACAGGTTCGCTCTTTTTTCGAGGGTCCCTGGGGACAGGGGAGAGAGGTACACGGTTTCACGTTCTCCCTTCGGTCCCGCGCAGACGGTGAAGGACCGGGGCAGGTCGAAGGATACCGTGACCACCTTTTTTTCCTTTTCCTTGGCGGAGAGATACGTTCTCGTCGCCTTCGCCACGGTGGCGTTGTCCAGATCGAAGATCCCGATCACGTCCCTGTCGCTGACCACCGTGTCCTGTCCCAGATGTAAATACATACTCTTTTATATCTCCGAACTCCTAATACGTCGGAAAAATAGTCGTCTCGCTCGTTTGGAGCACGTCGCGATACTCCTTATTTCCTCCCGTCAGCATCCCGCCTTTATCTGTCACAGGCAGCGGCGGTCTGCTTCCGCTCCGCTCTCCGCTCTCTCAACCATCTTTCCCCCTTCGATCCGGAAGGTTCTTCCGCTGCACATCCGCAGCACGGTGGAGGGTTCGCAGCAGGTGATGAAGACCTGCCAGCCTTTGATGTGGTTCAGAATGTAATCCTGCCTTCCGGCATCCAGCTCGCTCATCACGTCGTCCAGCAGCACCACCGGCTGCTCGCCGGTCGTCTCCTTCATCACGGCGGCCTCGCCCAGCTTCAGCGCCACTGCGCAGCTCCGCTGCTGCCCCTGTGACCCGAAACTCCGGGCGGAGATCCCGTTGATCCGGATATCCAGATCGTCCCGGTGTGGCCCGGCGGAGGTGGTTTTATTGAATATATCGTTTCGTCTGTTCTGTTTCAGAATGTCCCGCAGGGGGGTATCCTCATTTCCGTCCTTGACCAGATAGACGGCGGACATCTCCTCCCGCCCGCCGGAAAATCCGTCGTGGATGGCCTTTGCCGCCGGGATCAGTTGTTCCAGATAGCGTCTGCGTTCCGCCGTGATCTGTTCCCCGGCCTGCGCCAGCCGCTCGTCGATCACGTCCAGCATATCGAGGAGGGCGGGTTCCATCGTCACGTCCTTCAGCAGCGAGTTGCGCTGCCGGATCAGCCGCTGGTAACCGGTCAGCAGAGGGGCGTAGGAGGGCTTCAACTGACAGATGGCGGCGTCGAGAAATCTGCGCCGCTCCTCCGGCCCGTTTTTGACGATGTTCAGAAAGGTGGGGGAGAACACCACGGCGCTGCATTTGCCGATCAGCCCCGCGCAGGAGGGCAGCTCCACGCCGTTCAGCTTCGCCTTGCGGCGGGCCTCCACGGTGATCTCCGCTTTCTGCGCCCGGGCGGCGGTGGAAAATTCCAGCTTCAGCTTGCCGAAAGGGCAGCCGAACTGCACCAACTCCGCGTCTTTGGCCCCCCGGAAGCTCTTCAGGCCGCTGAACAGCCAGATCCCTTCCAGCAGGTTGGTCTTGCCCTGGGCGTTTTCGCCGTAGATCACGTTGACGCCCCCGTCGGGCACCAGCGTCATCTCCTCTATATTTCTGAAATGGCGGTATTCGATACGGTCGACGGTCATTTCTGTTCGATCGTGTAGTCGGTATTTTCAAAGCGGAAGCTGTCGCCCGGGTAGAGCTTTTTGCCCCGCTGGGTGCAGACCTCGCCGTTCACCCGGATCTGTTCATCCTCGATCAGCAGCTTCGCCATGCCGCCGCTGCCCACCACGTCCGCCAGCTTCAGGGCGGAATCCAGCTTGATAAAGGGCGTGTGGAT
>CADBNX010000384.1 GCA_902796115.1 uncultured Eubacteriales bacterium | reverse complement strand
GCCGTCTTCCCGCTCCCGTCACCTTCACCGGTCCCGGCGGCGACGATTTCTACCGGGCCCTGATGGGACAGACGGGTTGAAACGGCGAACCCGCCGGCTCGTCTGTACTTCCCCAAACCTTTTTTCACACGGAAAGGAATCTGAAATGTCAAAACCGAAACCCCTGGTCGCCATCGTCGGGCGGCCCAACGTGGGCAAATCCACATTTTTCAACAAAATCGCCGGACACCGGATCTCCATTGTGGAGGACACGCCGGGCGTCACGCGCGACCGCATTTACGCGGATACGGAATGGAACGGAAGAAAGTTTACGCTGATCGACACCGGCGGCATCGACCCCTCCAGCGAGGATCAGCTGTTTTCCCAGATGCGTGCGCAGGCGCAGCTCGCGATCGACAGTGCGGACGTGATCTGCTTTTTTGTGGACGCGCGCGCGGGGCTCACGCCGGATGACAGTGAAGTGGCCAACCTCCTGCGCAGGGCGGGCAAGCCGGTCGTACTGGCTGTCAACAAAATGGATCACGCCGGGCTGAGCGACGTACGCTGGGAGTTTTATGAACTGGGCCTCGGCGATCCGGTGGGGATTTCCGCCGCGAACATGCTCGGGCTCGGCGATCTGCTGGATGAGATCACTTCGCGCCTGCCCGAAGGCGAAGAGGAGGAGGAAGAGGAAACCGTCATCCGCATCGCCGTCGTGGGCAGGCCCAACGTGGGCAAATCTTCCCTGGTGAACCGCCTGCTCGGCGAAAACCGCGCCATGGTATCGGATATCCCGGGCACCACCAGGGACGCGATCGACACGCCCTTTACCGACGCGGACGGCACGCGCTTCACGATCATCGATACCGCGGGCATCCGCCGGAAGGGCGCCATCGAGGAAGGTTCCATCGAACGCTTCAGCGTGCTGCGCTCCATCAGCGCCATTCGCCGGTGCGACGTGGCCCTGCTGCTGATCGACGCGAAGGAAGGCGTCACGGAGCAGGACGCCCGCATCGCGGGCATCGTGCACGACGAGGGCAAAGCCGCCGTGGTCGCGGTCAACAAATGGGACGCGGTCGAAAAAGAGACCGGCACCATGGAAAAGCATCGCCGGAAGGTGCTGGAAGACCTGAAATTCATGGACTGGGCGAAGGTGCTCTATATTTCCGCGCTCACCGGGCAGCGCACGGGCAGCGTGCTGAAGGAAGCGAAGGCCGCCTGGGAGCAGTACACGCGCCGCGTCGCGACCGGCGCGCTCAACGACGTGCTGGGCGACGCACAGATGGCCGTGCAGCCGCCGCTGTCCGGCGGAAGACGGCTCAAAATCTACTACGCTACGCAGCCGCTCGCTTCCCCGCCCACTTTCGCGCTGTTCATCAACGATGAAAAGCTGATGCATTTCTCCTACCAGCGCTATCTGGAAAACGCGCTGCGCAAAGCCTTCGGTTTTGAGGGTACCCCGCTGAAATTCGACCTGCGGGAAAAGAAAAAGGAGGACATCCGGAAATGACGTGGGATGCGGTATGGAAATACGCGCTCTGCTGCATCGCGGCTTACCTGCTCGGCTCCGTTTCCTCCGGCATCCTGATCAGCCGCAGCAGGGGGCATAACATCCGCGCCGAGGGCAGCAAAAACACCGGTGCCAGCAATGTGCTCCGCTCCGTCGGCGTCGTCGAGGGACTGCTGACCTTCGTATGCGATTTCGCGAAGGCCGCCGCCGCGGTATGGATCGGCCGCGCGCTGCTCGGGCAGTGGGGCGCGATGGCCGCGGGCATATTCGTGGTGATCGGCCATAACTGGCCGCTGTTCTTCGAATTCCGGGGCGGAAAGGGCATCGCCTGCTCCGTGGCCGTGCTGCTGTTCACCTATACCTGGCAGGGTGCCGCGGCGATCGGGCTGTGCCTGCTGCTGATCCTGATCACACGCTATATTTCCCTGGGCTCCCTCTCCCTGCTCACCGCTTTCGCGGTGCTCGTCGCCCTCACGGAGGGCATCTGGCCCGCCGGCGCGTGGGCCATCCTGCTGGCGCTGCTCGGCTACTGGCGCCACCGCGGCAATATCCGCCGCATCCTGGACGGAACGGAACACAGGCTCACCTTCAAAAAGAAAACCCCTCCTACGCCGCAGCGCTGAGGGGCGGAAATCACGCATCCGCAGGTTTTCCGGGCGGTGCCGCAGGGGCACCGCCTTTTATTTGATCCCGCTTGAGCCGAAGCCCCCGCGCTTTTCGCCATCCAGCCTGTCCGTTTCGCGCCACTCGATCTCCGGCTGGTGCGAAAGCAGACGGCACTGACAGATCCGGTCGTTGAAACGGATCACTGTGTCCCGCATGGCCAGCACCGGCATCATCAGGATATCCTCCGCCGTGCAGTAGCTCTCGTCCACCACGCCCACGCTGTTGGTCTGCAGGATGCCGAAATTTTTGAAGGTGGAGGAACGGGGCGCGATCAGCAGTTCATATCCCTGCGGGATCCGCACGGAAATGCCGAGGGAGATCATGCGGAACTCCCCCGCCCGGAG
>CADBNX010000383.1 GCA_902796115.1 uncultured Eubacteriales bacterium | reverse complement strand
TAGCGCCTGTGATCGGAAATGATCATGAAGTCGTACCCGAAGGCGCGGTAATTGGCACAGACGATTTCCGGCGCTTCCTTTCCGTCCGAACGGGCCGTGTGCACGTGCAGATCGCCCCGGAAGGGATAGCGGCCCTTCATATCCCCGTCCAGCGCGTACAGGCTGAGCCGGACGGTTTTTTCCGATCCGTCCCTGACACTCAGACAGGTGAAGGCGAGGATATATTCCTGCTCGGTGGGGAAGGTCCAGGGGAAACGGAGGCAATTGTCCGCGTCCGCGGTCAATTCGATGGTTTTCTGGTATGCCCATTCGGGATAATAAGCGGTATTTCCCTGCTCCGCCGCGGTGATTGTCAGCGTACAGCGCTGCCCCGCGGCAATGCCGGCATGCCAGCCGAGGGGCTTGATGGTGATCAGGTTTTCTTTCCCCGCCAGGACCACTTTGGGATACAGATCATAATCGTACAGTTCCGGTTTCATTTGCCGCTCCTCCTGTATTAAGGCGTGATTCCGCCTGCTATTTTGGCCGCAGGTTTGACTTAATCCGAAAAATCCGGCATCGGATAGCGCTCCGGATCTTTCAGCACAAGACGCATGATTTCCTCGCCGGACATCCATTCAAAACGGTCGGACAGATGGGCTTCGATGCGTGCCGCCACTTCCGCGAGCACCTTCAGGCCGGTTCCGAGACCGTTTGAAAAGAGCGACTGCCAGTGAGCGATCAGGATGGGCCAGCCGCCCCCTGCGATGATATCGATGATTTCGCCGGACGAGCCGTCCGCCGTGATCAGGCTGTCCGCAATGCGGGAGATATAGGCCGCCGAGGTATCCGTGGTGTGCATGGTCTGCCAGAAATGATCGGAGGCCGTGGCGGGAACGGATACCACATGCCTGTCGCCTTCGCTGAGCGCCACCCAGGGAAGCGCGTTCGGAACATGCCGGCGCGAGCGCAGGAAATACCAGCAGTCCTTCCGGCCGTACACCTGCAGAATGGCGTCGGAAATGGCCCGCACGTATTCCGATTCGACTTCGATGCCGAAATCCCAGGGGGATGTGACGCCGCTCGCTTCAAGGCCGGCGTCCCGAAGCAGGGCGAGGGCTTTGGCAATATAGGGTGTGAGTGTGGAAGCGTTCTGCGTGGAGGCCCACACTTTTTCATTCACATCCAGAAATCCGCCGCCTGCGATATCCACGGCCTGTGCGTGCGTGAGCATTTCCGGGCAGATGGAAAACTGTTTTGCCACGCGGGTGCGGACGGTATCCAGCCATTCCCGGATCTCGCTGTCCGGAAAGCCGGGAATGCCGTGTACGATATCTCCGCGCCCGCCGGGCATCGGCACCACGCTGAACTTGCCGCGCAGGCCGAAGCGCTCCATGACGGCGCAGAAATCAAGCAGGAAGGAATTGGGCACCGCGTTCAGCAGCGGACGCCCGTCATCGGTTACGCGCTTCGCGGCATGTTCATAGTACACGAACACCCGCGGCGCGGGATCATCGATAATCAGGCTGATGGGCTTTTTCATGGGCTTTTCTCCTTGTTCCTGTCATATGTACTGACATTGCGGTGCAAAACGTCAGACAAAAGTCTTTCATGGAATCATCCTCTTTCTCGGATCATTCGTACGGATGCCCCGCAGGATAATGATAGATACAGCGGGAGCCGCTGTCAACATCTATTTTTTCTTTGGCTTATCAATTCAGATTAAGTCCCCGCCGGAAGCCGGAAGGCCCTTCTTCGGTTGCTTTTTCTTCCGAACTGTCATATACTGCAAATGCGGCGATCCGGAAGAAGGATCCTGCGTGAAACGGCAGGAAAATCTGACAGTGGGAGCTGAGAAAGAATGAAACCCGAACGGATGGCGACCTGGTGGATCCGGTGGAATGACCTGAACTGGCCGAACGCGGACAATCTGGACAGGATCAAACGGCGGGCGGAGGGCTTTGCCCGCGCGGACGTGAGCGCGGCCATGCTGTTCGGCGCGCATTTCCGCTGGGACTGGCTGCCGGTGTTCCCGCTGCTGCACGATTACATTGCAGCGGTCACGGAGCAGCTGCACGGATACGGGATCAGGGTGTTCGATCATCATTCCGTGGATCTGGCCCACCGCTATCATACGCGGCAGGAGGTGCGGCACGTGATGCTGGACAGCGGCCCGCACCTGCCCTTCAGCCCCACCTTCGAGGCGGCGGAAAGCTGGGAATACAAGGGAAAGCGCCTGAACAGCTGGCGCATGCTGGACGTGCGCACGGGAAAGCCGATGTATTTTCCCCAGTACACGGCGGAGTGCTTCTGTTACGGCAATCCGGAATTCCGGGAAGCGTACCGGGATTACGCGCAGTACCTGGTGAGCGAGACCGGCATTGACGGCCTGGAGGCGGATGACGCGACGCATTTCCTGGGTTATCATACCTGCGCGTGTCCCTGCTGCCGGGCGGAACTGAAGCGCCGCAGCGGCATTGATCTGCCTCCGGCTGAGAAAGGATCTTCTTTCTGGGGCAACTGGGACAATCCCGCCTGGCGGGAATGGATCGACCTGCGGTTCGATCTGGCGGGAAAGTTTTATGAAGAACTGCGCGCCGTGCTGCCGCGGGACTTTATGCTGTCCACCTGCGGCGGGTCTTCCGCCGGGGCCGGCGCGGCGGCCTCCTCCACCGACGCAAGGCAGTTTTCCCGGGGCTGCAATTATGTGAATATGGAGCTTGTGGGCAATACGCCGCCGTACAAACACGATCCGCTCACCGTGAACGTGCCCTTCCGGCAGCGGCTGGCGAACGCTTCCCACCATCATGCGGTAGCCAGGAAACAGGGAACGCGCTTCTATAATACCGGCTTTGCCTTTACCCCGGTCGCCGCGAACAGCGTGTGGGCCCTGTGCAAGGTGATGGGCGGAGACGCGTGGATCGGCACCCTGAAGGCGCGGCTGGGCCTTCCGGATCATATCCTGGACAGCCTTCCCAATGAGGAGGATATCGTTGGAGAGGCGTTCGGGTTTGAAAAACGGCATCCCGAGCTCTTTGACGGGGAGCTGGTTGGCCAGGCAGCCGTGTATTTTTCCTATGAGACCCGCAATCATACGCTGATGGGCAGCCTGACGGACGGGTATTCCCGGGATTACGCCGAGACGCTGACGCTGCTGCTTCGGGAGGGCATCTGTCCCCATACGGTGTTTGATATGCCCGAAACCCCGCAAGCGTACCCGCTGCTGCTTCTGTCAAGCGCCGCGCGTATGACGGAAACGGAGAAAGCTGCGCTTGCGCGCTATCTCGATGCGGGAGGGCAGGTGATCGTGACCGGCCCGTCGACCCTGCCCGGCTGCGAAAACCATTGGGTGCTGCCCACGCGTGTGGATTTTGATCCCGAGACGTTTTTCACCGAGGTGCCGGACGGAATTCATGTGAAGCAGCCTTCCTGGATGAACACGATGAAGCTGACGCCCTGCCCCGATCCGGACGAATGGAGCGAGCCGCGGCAGGGTATGTATTACCATCCGGGACGGCTGAGTGAAGGTGTGAATCAAAAAGGCGTTCTGGAACTGAGCAGGCGCTGCGCACGGAAGACTCCCGTGCGGGTGACGCAGGCGGAAGGATATATCAGCGCGCTTTTCAGGACCCGGGACGGGTATCTGCTGCACCTGCTGGCTGAAAATTACGACGTGGACATCGATCACGCGCTGGATGACATCCGTACGCACCGAAGCCGTGTAAATTATGTGAACAAAGCCGAGCCCGTGGGGATCACGGGCACGGTGCGCGTCGCGTCGCCGCGGCCGCCGCAGGTGTTCACACCTTTCCGGGCGGAAGGATCCGCTGTGACGGGGGAGGGGGACGAATTTGCCGTGACCCTGCCCCGGGGATGCGCCTATGCGATCCTTCGTTTTCAGGATTGAACATTCACAACGGCAGACGCCCTTTCCCGGGAATAAGAAGCGGAGGAGATGCGGATGAGACTGATCGTCGGGCTGACGGCGCATGTGGACGCAGGGAAGACCACGCTGTCCGAGGCGATGCTGCACCTGGCCGGAGCCATACGGCGCGCCGGCAGGGTGGACCACGGGGACGCGTTCCTGGATACGGACGCGATCGAGAAGGAGCGCGGCATCACGATATTTTCCAAGCAGGCGGAGCTCGACTGGAAAAAGCGGCCACTGACGCTGATCGATACGCCCGGCCATACGGATTTTTCCGGAGAGACCGAACGGGCGCTGCGCGTGATGGACTGCGCGGTGCTGGTCATTTCGGCGGTGGACGGCGTACAGAGCCATACGAAAACCATCTGGAAGCTGCTGGAAAAGGAGCGGGTTCCGGTTTTTCTGTTCATCAACAAAACCGACAGGCCGGAGGCACAGACAGGCAT
Source organism: uncultured Eubacteriales bacterium (assembly GCA_902796115.1). Classification (GTDB taxonomy): domain Bacteria; phylum Bacillota; class Clostridia; order Christensenellales; family Aristaeellaceae; genus RUG756. The sequence continues at coordinate 6,249 of CADBNX010000383.1, read as the reverse complement.
CCCGGGGAGCGTCCGGGAGCTGTGCGGAGGGGCACTCGCGGAATGGGGAAGCGCGGATTTTCAGGAGCAGGCCGCTATGGGGGATGAGGCGGCGCTGGATTACTATCTGCGTCAGGGGGAAATCCCCGCTTTTAAAATCAACGCGATGATCGCGCAGCGGAAGCTGTTCCCGGTGTTTTTCGGATCCGCGCTGCAGGAGGAGGGCGTCGAAGGCCTGCTGGACGCGCTGGCGGCCTTTGAGCCGGAGCGGCCCCCCCGGAGTGAGTTTGCGGCGACGGTATACAAGATCGCGCGGGACGCACACGGCGCCAGGCTCACGTTTCTGAAGGTGACCGGCGGGGTGCTGAAGGTGCGGGATATGCTGTGCGCCGCGGACGGGAGCTGGGCGGAGAAGGCGGCGGAGATCCGCTTTTATTCCGGGGCGAAATACCGCACCGCGCAGGAGGCGGAAGCCGGAGATGTGTGCGCGGTGACGGGCCTCACCCGGAGCCGGAGCGGCGAGGGCATCGGAAAGGGACAGGACGCCGGAGCGGCTTTCCTGGCGCCGGTGTGGACGCAGTCCGTGATGCCGGAGGCGGGAGAGGACCGGGACAGGGTTTATCAGGCCCTGCGCGCGCTGGAGGAGGAGGAACCGCTGCTGCATGTGCGGCGGGACGAGGATGGGAAGGGCCTGAGCGTGGAAACGATGGGCGAGGTGCAGCTGGAGGTGCTGCAGCGGCGGCTTGCGGACGCGGGCATTCATGTGCGTTTCGGCGAGGAGCGGGTCATATACCGGGAAACGATCGCCGGGACGGCGGAAGGAGCGGGGCACTACGAACCGCTGCGGCATTACGCGGAAGTGCATCTGCTGCTGGAAAAAGGGGAGCGGGGAAGCGGACTTGAATTCCGCACCGCCGTGAAAACCGACGATCTTGCGCTGAACTGGCAGCGGCTCATCCTGACCCATCTGAAGGAAAAACAGCACCGCGGCACGCTGACGGGCGCCGCGCTGACCGATACGCGCATCACGCTGGTCGCCGGCAGGGCGCATCTGAAGCATACGGAGGGCGGGGATTTCCGCCAGGCGACGTATCGCGCGGTGCGTCAGGGCCTGATGAAGGCGGGCTGCGAACTGCTGGAGCCGTATGTGGCGCTGGAACTCGAGGTGCCGGAAAGCTGCCTGGGGCGCGCGCTGCACGATATCGGCCTGATGGGCGCGCAGCCGGAGACGGAGGGCAGCGGCACGGTGCGGGTGACGGCACGCGTACCCGCACGGCGTGTGCGCGGGTACGCGAGGGAGCTTGCCGCCTACACGCGGGGACAGGGAAAACTGCGCATGACGCCCGCGGGTTATGAGCTTTGCCCGGACGGAAAGGAAATCGCGGCCGGGATCGGGTACCGGCCGGAAGCGGACCTGGAAAACACCGCGGATTCGGTTTTCTGCTCGCATGGAGCAGGCGTGTCCGTGCCATGGAATGAAGCGGACGCGATGATGCACCTGCCCATGCTGGAAGAAGCGAAAGCGGACGCGCCCGCGAACACCGTGATCCGATCCCGCGGCACACAGTACCGCGGAACCGAGGAAGAAGACCGGGAGCTCGCGGCGATTTTCGAGCGGACCTACGGAAAGGCGAAAAGCAGGGAACTGTTTGCCCCGGCGGCAAAGCCCGCGCCGCGCCAAGAACCGGAAAAGCCGTCCGCGCCGGTACTCCCCGGGCGGGAGATCGTGCTGGTGGACGGGTACAATATCATATTTGCCTGGGAAGAACTGAAAAAACGGGCGCAGAAGGATATCGACGGGGCGAGGGGGCAGCTGGCGGACCTTTTGTGCAACTGGCGCGGTGTGACCGGATGCGACGTGATTCTGGTATATGACGCGTACCGGGTGCCGGGCGGCGCGGGCAGCGTGGAAAAATACGGCAATATCTATGTGGTGTATACCAAAGAGGCGGAAACCGCGGACAGCTATATCGAAAAAACCGCCCTCGGGGTGAAGGACGCGCCGCTGCGGGTGCGGGTCGCCACCTCGGACGGAGCGGAACAGGCCATTATCCTGGGACGGGGCGCGCTGCGCGTATCCGCGCGGGAATTCCGCGCGGAGGTGGAGCAGGCCATCCGGGGCATCGAGCGTTTTCTTGCAATGAACAACCGCCGCCTGCCGGACCGCAGGCTGGAAGAAGCGTACAAGAACGCCTGGACGGCGCAAAGGCGCGGGGAAGAGAGAAAAGAACAAAAAGCGCAGGAAACGGAACGTGAGGAGAAAAGACCGGTCTGACGATTTTTCTTTTATGACATACTGCTGAACAGGAGGTTGGGGTCATCATGATGGGTCAATTGGCAAAGCTGCGCGGCTGGCGGCTGATTTCGATTTCCCCGGAGAACCGGACAGGCGCGAAAGGGGAAGGCGCAAAAACACCCTGGGAAGGGGGCACGTCGGCGGAGGCCGCGCGGGAGCTGGGCACCGGCTGGAAGGTGAATCCGCGCCTGTTCATCGAGCCGCACGGGACGCTGACGCTGGCGGACGTGCGGGATCAGGGCGAGATCACACAGATCTGGCTTACTCCGAGCGGGCACAGCTGGCGCGGACAGATCCTGCGCTTTTACTGGGACGGAGAGGAAACACCGGCCGTGGAGTGTCCGCTGGGAGATTTCTTTGCCTGCGGCATGGGGAAGTACGCGCAGATTTCATCCCTTGCGGTATGCGTGAATCCGGGCTCCGCCTTCTGCTGCTACTGGCCGATGCCGTTCCGGAAGGGGTTCCGCGTAACGCTGGAAAACCGCAATGACGAACGCGCGGTCGTGTATTATCAGATCAATTACATGCAAAGGCCCGTGGCAGAGGACGAAGGATATTTCCACGCGCAGTTCCGCCGCGTGAATCCGCTGCCGTACAAAGCCGTGTTTACGATGCTGGATGGGATCGAGGGCCGGGGACATTACGCCGGCACCTATATGATCTGGAGTCCCAAAAGCAATCGCTGGTGGGGCGAGGGCGAGGTCAAGATGTATCTGGACGGGGATCAGGAATATCCTTCCATCTGCTATACGGGGACGGAGGACTATTTCTGCGGTTCCTATGATTTTGAGGATCCCGTGACGCATGATCACTATGTGCCGTTTACCACGCCCTATGCGGGACTGTGCCAGGTGATCGAGCCGGACAGGCTGTACAATTCCCAGATGCGCTTCGGACTGTACCGCTGGCATATCACCGATCCCGTTCCGTTTCAGAAGGATATACGGGTGACGATCCAGGCGCTCGGCTGGCGCAGCGGCGGACGTTATCTGCCCCTGCAGGACGACATCAGCTGCGTGAGCTATTTCTATCTGGACAGGCCGTCCTGCCGCCTGCCGAAGCTCGGCAGCGCCGATGAGCTGGAGTTGTGCTGAGAAATTTACTATTCACGCACAAACAGCATGGTGCGGTATTTTTCCGCCCGATAGCGCAGCTCTCCGTTTTCGCATACAAAGGTTTCCCCGCTGAAAAGCTCGCGGTATGCGCCGTCCCGTTTCATGCGCAGCGTGACTTCCTCCCGCGGAGCATAACAGCATACGAACTGTGAGCAGACCGCGGTTGCCGCTCCGTTGTTTTCCCAGATGTGCACGCCCGCGGCGTCCGCGATGTCACGCCACAGCTGCCAGGGCAGCGGAGCAACGGCGGAATACACGTTTTCCCCTTTCCGGGCACAACTGACGGCGCCGTCCGCGTACCGGGCGAGCACTTCCGCGCCCGCTTCCTCCACCTGATAGAGCGGGAGAGGGGATCCGGAAAAGCGGTATGGCGTTCCCCGGTATTCGGACGTGGAATCCGTACCCGTCCGCTCCGTGACGCGCATGCCGCACAGCGAGGAAACGCGCTCCGGATTGAAGGACTTCCCGTCCCACGCGCCGGCTGCGTGCACGAATACTTTGGTTTTGCCGGTGAGGTTTTCGCGGATCCATTCGATCTGCGCGTCCGAAAGCAGGTACGCGTTCAGGAAGATGTACAGCTTATAACGCGCGGGATCCGTCAGCGGCAGGTCGTTCAGATTAAATATATCGAACGGCGCGCCGCAGCGGTGGAGCGTGTCGATGCACCGGATGCCACTGTCGTGGCAAAGAAGCGTGTGCTCGCGGGTGCAGAGCAGGGATGTCGGATCCGTGAAGACCGCGATTTCGGAAACCGATTCACGCGTTCCTTTCGCAAGAGCGTCAAATACTTTCTTTTCAAGCGCCAGCTCCGCCTCATATTCGGGCGCTCCGTAATACCCGCCGAAGAAATCGAACCACCAGAAGGCGGCCTGTTTCTGCATGGTGTTGCACAGCTCCCGGCGGAATACCTCGCGCCAGTCCGAGAAACGGGTGTAGGCATCCTGCAGCATGGCGCCGTTTTCCAGCGGGAAACGGGCAAGCGGGGTGCGGTGGTCGTTTTCGTGCAGGTAAAGCTTTTTGTGAAGCCGGATGGAATCCACGGTGTACTGATAGGTGCTGACACCGTCGATATCGCGGTGATGCCGGTACGAGGCCGGCGCGTACAGCATATCGATGTCGTCGGATTTCCAGACACGCTCGTAGTCGTTGGTATTCCAGCAGATCAGGTGTCCTTCCGTGTATGCATAGCCGAAGAAAAGCCCGAACAGCTTACGATGGCAGAGCGTTTTCTGCGCTTCATGCGCGAAGAAACAGATGAGACGGCTGATCTGCTCGCCCGCGAGGCGCAGGTACCGGAAATCGTCGCTGTCCGGACGGCGCAGGCCGCACCCGTCCTCCAGGGATTCCAGGGTGGGGACCGGGGCATCCGGTTTCCCGATTACCCGCCGCCAGAGGGCGGTCAGACGGGTATTCTCCCGGTCAAAATCACGATCAAAAAGGGAAGCGTCAAACCATTCGTTGGAGGAACCGGCAGCGATGCTGTATGCCCAGATCCTGTCTCCGTATTTTTCCTCCGCGTAGGCGATGAACGCTTTCAGGTAATCCGCGGCGGCGCGCTTCCAGTCTTCGTTCAGCGCCGCTTCGCTGATGTGCCGGTAACTGTCCGTATCCTCTCCGGGATGGGAGGCGGCAAACCAGGGGCACGCGTCCAGCTGCAGCATGACGTTGAAGTATCCCTCGGGCGCGTTTTCCCGGAACATGTCAAACTGCCGGTCAAACGCGGAAAAATCGTATTTTCCCTCTCCCTGCCACACGCCTCCGAACAGGGAATAGGGTACGTTCAGGGTGCAGTTCAGGCCGGATACGAGGATCTGGAAAAGCCGGACGCCCGCCCGGTACGCCAGCTGAATATTGTCCGGCCGGGGACGGAAGGAACGGAACGCCGCGGGCGTATGGCGGGTGCCGTCGATTTCGATGAAGGGAATGCCTTTTTCATCAGCGATGCGAACCATGTTCTGTCCTCCCCTCCCGTTATTCCACGTTCAGGGATGTCAGGATGGTCTCTATGGCCTGCACCCCTGCGTCACTGTCGCTGGCAAAGAAAATGACCGTGCCTCTTTGCGCACCCATCCGGTACTGCACCGGACCTTTGCTTCCCTCCGCCGCCGCGGCGAACCAGAGCGCGCCGTTCACCTGAAGCTCCGTGAGCTGCTCCTCCGTCGCACCGACGGACGCCGCGAAACCGGCACGGTTAAAGGATTCTGTGTTCATCGCGCCGCGATCAATGCCTGCCTGCGCATACTGTGCCTGCATGCTTTTTCCGAACGGCGTCCAGTAATCCTTGGCGCTGAGCATCACGGTGTCCCGGTCATTTGAAAAGCTGTATACGCCGCTGTATCCGCTCTGAAGATGCCATCCTTCGGGCATGGGAAAGGTGAGACCCGAAGCGGGATCGCGGAACACGCCTCCCGCTGCGCCGTTCGCGGCTTCCCGCTCCGCGGCGGCTTCCGCCTCCGCGCGCGCCGCGCGTTCCGCGCTGAGGATACGGGGCTGATCCTCCGGCGGCACCGTGCCGTTGGAATCCGTCACATGCGTGCGCATGCAGACGGCATCCACCACGTCCATGCCGGCGAGGACCCGGCCGAAGGCCGCGTAACTGCCGTCCAGGTGGGGGCTGGTATCGTGCATGATGAAGAACTGGCTCGACGCGCTGTCCGGATCGTTGGCGCGCGCCATCGACACGACGCCGCGCTCATGCTTCAGCGGATTGTCAAAGCCGTTGGAGGAAAACTCACCGTAGATCGTATCGGCGCTGCCGCCCGTGCCGTTGCCTTTCGGATCACCGCCCTGCATCATGAAGCCGGAAATGATCCGGTGAAAGGTCAGCCCGTCGTAGAAACCGCTGTCGACAAGCCTGAG
>CADBNX010000382.1 GCA_902796115.1 uncultured Eubacteriales bacterium | reverse complement strand
GCCTTATGGCATAAGGGTTTGTCAGTTTGGTCGAGGGCGCACGATTGGAAATCGTGTAACCTGTAAAAGGGTTCGAGGGTTCGAATTCCTCCTTCTCCGCCACATGATGTAGTATTCTGAGTATGTTCGGGATACTACATCTTGATTTTTTTGGCAAAAAGCGATTTTACGGAAAAATGCCGAATCGTGTAACATGCAACCGAAAAAATCGTGTTACCTGAACGGCACAAGTTGCACGCAACATGGCACCGGTATGATGCGAAAAACAAGCGAAGGAGCGGTGCTGTATGAGGCGTTAAAGGACAGGAAATCTTACGCGAACGGAAGATATGGCAAGAGAGAAGAAAGCGTGTACAGAATGATTGAATGATAAAAATGAGCAGTTGAGGTAAATCGGCTCTACCCCCTTGTTTTTGGTGGATTTTGGTGTATGATAAAAGAGTGGAGTTATACATGTATGGTTTCATCAACTATCAAATTGAACACCTTATTTGTGCGGGAGACACTATATATTAGTCACCGAAACCGAACCGGCTGGGTTGAAAAAGCGTGAGCAGTATAAAGGAGCTAAGGATATGAAAGAAACAAAACTGACTTGCATATGGAAGAAGTTTTCAGCAGCGCTTCTTGGCTTGCTGCTTCTTTCCGCGCTCTGCGGAGCGGCATACGCGGAAGAAACCGGACCGCGGCCGAATGCGCCGGAGGAATTTCTTTACGTGTTGGCCGGCGATCACGTGGAGATCGGATGCTATATCGGCGACAAACAGACGGTCGTGATCCCTGAAACGATCGAAGGCCTGCCGGTCACGGTCGTGCGTCTTGGCAACTACAACACCGAGTCCATTCCCGGATTTTACCCGTATGTGAAAAAAGTAGTGCTGCCAAAGACGGTCGTCAAACTGGATGATTATTGTTTTTCCCGGCTATCCATGCTTTGTGAAATCGAAGGCCTCGAGTATGTTCGAGAACTGGGGGAAGGCGTGTTCAATGAAACCACTTCCCTGAAAACGATCCATTTTTCGAATAACCTGAAGAAAGCGAGCATGTACGCGTTCAGCGGTAGCTATATGGGCATGGAATCGCTCTGGTTGCCCGATGATCTGGATTGGGAGCCGTATTCGTTCAATTGTGAGAGCTTTCCAAGCCTGTCCGAGATGGTCCTGTTTCCGGGGGAAACCGAGGCAACGCTCATGATCCGGGAGCGCATGCTGTTTACGGCCGACGGGAAAAAGCTGTATGCGATCCTCCCCTATATGAAGGACGCGGTCTGTATCGTCCCGGAAGGAACGGAGAGCATTTTCACCTATGCATTCTACGCAACCATGTACACGACGGACATTCAGCTTCCGGACTCTGTGATTGACTTCGAACCCGCCTGGATCGATCAAAGCCTCATGTTCTATGTGAACGCAGGCAGCTATGCAGAGATGGCGCTACGGGAATATATCGGGCAGAATCCCGACAGCGCGCCGAGACTATGCGTGATCGGCAAGGACACGCGGGAATCTGTCAGCGATATCGTAGCTGAGGTCATCGCGCAGACGCTCCGGGAAGGCATGACCGACTATCAGAAAGCAAGAGCCCTCCATGACTGGATCCTTGATCATGCCGAGTATGATTACAGTCTGTCCCGGTTTGATGCCATCGACCTGTTCCTACAGGGAAGCGGTGTATGCGACGCGTATACCAAAGCTTACAGTATGCTGCTGGAAGCAGCGGGAATCGAAAGCCGAAGGATCGAATGCACGCTGGAAGGCGATCCTCACGCGATCAACGCGATTCGTCTTGAGGATAAATGGTATCTTGTTGACTGCACGAACGACGACGAAGGCTTCGGAATGGGAGAATGGCTGTTCTGCTTTGATCGGGTGATCTTTGAAAAAAACTATGGCGGTGATCTTACGCTCGACTGTGATGATATTTCTCTGTATGCGCCGTATTATTCCGGAACGCTGGATGAATGTCTGGCCAATGTCAGGAACCTGATCAGGGAACGCCTGCTTGCGGGCGGCGAAGACTATTTTACGGTCACACCGGTCAACCCGGTGGATTCGCTCAGTGCTGACGCGGTTTGCAGCGTCCTGATGAAGGATTCGTGGGAGAAGGGCGGAAAAACGGTGACGATCAGATGCGACGCGTCGGATTCGGGCATCTTTATGATTTCCGTGAACGCGGCGGAAACCCTACAGGTTCCGTATTTCTATGACGTCACAGACACGGGCATCTGCCTTACGGCGTATCGCGGGAAGGACAGCGTGGTCCGCGTGCCTTCCGAAATCGCAGGTGTGACTGTTACCGCGCTGTCGGAAACTTTCAGGGACAATCAGGATATCACGCAGGTGATCCTCCCCGATACGATCGCAGAGATCGGGATAGAGGCGTTCAGCAATTGCTGCAATCTGGAATCAGTCAATATGCCTTCTGCACTGAAAGAGATCGGCGAATACGCATTCCTGAATTGTTACAGCCTCCAAGGTCGGGTTGCTCTGCCGGAGGGGCTTGAAACACTGGGCAAATTCGCGTTCGCCGGCTGTGCCGGTATGACGTCTGTCACTGTGCCCGGATCTGTGAGAAACATCGGCGCGGGTGTGTTTGCCAGATGCGAAGTCCTTGAGGACGTGAGGCTGTCACAGGGAATCACGAAAATCGTTGATGATATGTTCTTCGGATGTTCAAGACTTGAGTGCCTGATCCTGCCGGATACCGTGACGTCGATCGGAGGCGGCGCGTTTGTATCGACGGCCCTCAGGGCGCTGAGGATACCGAAGAACGTTTCCTCGATCGAATGGTCAGCCCTGTCGGAAGCTGACCTTTCCGGTACGGCGACTTTTGAGCAGCTGACCGTCGATCCGGCAAATCCATATTATACGGCGAAAGGCAGCGTGCTGTATTCAAAGGACGGGAAAACGCTCATTATGGCCGTCGGAAAGACGAACAGCGATTTTTATATTCCCGAGGGCGTGACCGCAATTGCGGATTACGCGTTTGCCGGAAGCCAGACGATCAAGTCGGTGCATATGCCGTCAAGCATGCGGACTATCGGCAAAGGGGCTTTCTTTCTCTCTTCGCTCAGCAATGTCTATATGGAAAAAGGCGTCAGGATCATCGGCGATTACGCGTTCGCGGGATATGGCGGCTTGTCGTTTTCCCCTTCAGACTTGTTGTCTATAGGCTCAAGCGGAAGCTCGCTCATGTATATCGAACTGCCCGACACCATCGAATCCATCGGCGAAGGCGCGTTCCTTGGCAACAACAGTCTGCGGACTCTCGCGATACCGGATTCGGTTACGGAAATCCCTTACCAAATCATTAATTACCCGCAGTCTCTTATCCTGCCTCCGTCGGTGACCTACATGGCTGAACAGACGATGGTGGAAGACTGGGGTGAAAACATTGTATACGGCATGAGCGGAAGCTATGCCGAGCAATATGCAGCGCAGTACGGATATTCGTTTGTGCCGCTGGAAAGCCCGTTTGCGCTGACAGCAGGAAAAACAGAGCTGCTGCCCTTTGAGGAAACGCTCATCACGCCCCTGAGCCTTGACCCGGCGGATGCTTCGCCCCTTTCGGAGGATGTTGAATGGGAAGTGATTCCATCGGAACTCGGTGATATGCACGGCAATGTGTTCCGCGCATGCGCGCCCGGTGACGCAACCGTGATCGCAAAAGCCGGAAACCGCCGCGCGGAATGCACGCTGCATATCTATAATCTGACCGAAGAGGATGAGATCGAATTCAGAATTTCAGACTATGATAACGCATCCGTTATCTGGTACGGACAAACCGCTCAGCTTCAGCCATCTGTGACAGTCTATGAGACTCTGGCCGACGGAAGCAGCGATTATGTCTATCTTTATCTGGTGGACTGCTGCACGTTTATCGTTTCCGATCCAAACGTAGTGGAGCTGTTTGCAAACGGATATTTC
>CADBNX010000381.1 GCA_902796115.1 uncultured Eubacteriales bacterium | reverse complement strand
GAAGTCATAGAGGTTGGCAAGCGCGGCGGCCGCCTCGTCGCTCGCGTCCGCGCTGATCACGGCGCGCGCCACGGTATACAGGGTGTTGGGGCCCGGGAAGACCGGGGTGTCGCCCTCTTCATCCACCAGCACATTCACGCAGTTCCAGTCTGCCTGGTGCTCGGGATCGTACACGTAAGGCGCGCTCTGGCCCGAGAAGCCGTTTACGCCGGAGAGGATCTTGGCCTGAGCCTGGGGTTCCGTCTGGGTGAACATATCCGGATCCAGCAGCTTTTCATTCCACAGGTCGCGCATGTACAGCAGGAAATCCTTGTAGTGCGCGGCATAAGGGATATAGACCAGGCCGGTCGCTTCCCCGGTGGAATAATCGACCGCCAGGTTGCCGCTGGGCCTCACATAGCCGTACGCGTTGAGGATCAGGTTGCGCTCGGAGTAGCCCTCGTTCCAGGAGCCGACCCACGGGATCTCGTCGCCCGCGTCCCCGTTTCCGTTCGCGTCCTGATCTCGGAAAGCAAGGAGCACGTCCTTCAGTTCCGCCAGGGTCTTCGGGTTTTCCTTGCCCACGTTCTTCAGCCACACGTCGTTGATGAAGAAGCGCATTTTGTAGCTCCACATATTCGGGAACGCCGGGAAGCCGTACATATTGCCGTCGGAGGCGACCATGGCCGCTTTCGCGGACGGGTGCTCGTCCAGATAGGCACTCAGGGTCGGCGCGTACACCAGCAGATCCTGGATCGGGCGGAACAGCCCTTCGGAAACACCGTACTGCACGATGTCCGGCGCGCCGAAGCTGAAGCCGAGCAGGCCGTCCGGCAGGTCGCCGCTGTTGAGCATCAGCGCGACGCGCTCTTTCGCCGCGCTGGGATCGATGACCAGCCAATCGATGTCCAGTCCGGAATACTTGTTCAGATACTGGCACATCCAGTTGTTCTCGACCTTGAAATCCTGAGAGCCGCCCTGGGGAACGATGGCCAGCTTCACCTTGACAGGCGTGTTCGCCACAGGCATCGCGGAATCCAGGTTGATCGCCGCGAGCGGCGCTCCTTCGGCCAGTGCGCAGCCCAGGAGCAGGCACAGCGCCAGAAGCAGAGAAACGACAGTTTTCTTCATGGGGTCTTCCTCCTTAAGAATTTATATTGATGCGGCCTTGGCCGCCTCAACCCTTGAGGGAACCGATCATGACGCCGCGCACAAAATACTTCTGCACAAAGGGGTAGGCGACCAGGATCGGCAGATTGGCGATGATGATCAGCGAGTATTTCATGGTTTCGGCCAGCCGCTGACGGCGCAGCAGATCCGCCATTTCTTCCACGGACATGCCGTTCACATCCGCGCCGATCGACTGATTCATCAGCAGCACCTGACGCATGACCAGCTGCAGGGGAAACTTGTTCGAATCGTTCAGGAACAGCAGCGCGTTGAAGTAGCTGTTCCAGTGTCCCACCGCGTGATAGAGCGCCATGACCGATACGATCGCGCCGGAGAGCGGCAGCACGATCTGCACAAAGATGCGGAATTCACCCGCGCCGTCGATCTTGGCCGCCTCCCGCAGTGTCTCGGGAAAAGCGCTGAAATTGGTGCGGGTAATGATCATGTTGTATACGCTGAAGGCGCCCGGAATGATCAGCACCAGCGGATTGTCAACCAGTCCCATGGAACGGATCTGCAGGTAAAAGGGTACGGTGCCGCCGCTGAAATACATCGTAAACACAAAATAGAACATGAGCAGCCGCCCGCCCTTCAGACTCCGGCGCGAAAGACCGTAGGCCGCCGGCAGCAGCAGGAAAAGATTGTAAGCCGTGCCGGCCACCGTGTAAAAGAGCGTATTGCGGTAGCCGATCCATACGGATGAATAGTGGAAAACCGAGCGGTAGGAATCCATGGTCAGCTTGACCGGCCACAGGAATACCTGCCCGGTGATGACCGCGTTCGGATCGGAAAAGGAAGCGATCACCGTGTAATAGAGCGGATAAGCGCACGCCACGATCACCAGACACACCAGGATCAGATTGACCGTATCAAATACCACGTCGGAACGGGAACGCATATCCCGTCCCCCGCTGCGGAGCTTCGCGTGAGAATCCACCGTTCCGTCACCTCCTCACCACAGCGACGTCTCGCCGACGGTCCTTGAAACCTGGTTCACCAGCACCAGGATCACCGCGTTGATCACGTTGTTGAACAGCCCGATCGCCGTGGTATAGCTGAACTGGCCGTTCAGGATGCCCAGCCGGTAGGTATAGGTCGAGATCACCTCGCTCACGTCCCGGTTCAGGTCGTTCTGCAGCAGATACACCTTTTCGAACCCGATGTTCAGTACCTGGCCCGCACGCAGGATCAGCAGGATCACAATGGTGGGCAGGATGGTCGGAAAATCGATGTAGCGGATCTTCTGCAGGCGGCTCGCGCCGTCTACACGCGCGGCATCCAGCGATTCCATATCCACCGTCGACAGCGCGGACAGGTAAATGATGGTATTCCAGCCGGCCTGCTGCCAGATCTCGGAAACGATGTATATGGTGCGGTACGCGCCCGACATTCCCAGGAAATTGACCGCTTCGCCGCCGACCAGTCCGATGGCAAGGTTCACGATGCCGTGCGAACGGTCCAGCATCAGATTGATCAGGCCCACGATGGCCACCAGCGAAATAAAGTGCGGCATATAGGTGATCATCTGCGTCACTTTCTTGAGCCTGGGATGCCGGATCTCATTGATCATGAACGCCAGAAGGATGGGGATCGGAAACCCGAACAGCAGGTTGTAGAAGGACAGCAGCAGCGT
>CADBNX010000380.1 GCA_902796115.1 uncultured Eubacteriales bacterium | reverse complement strand
TTCCACTGATCTCTCAGCATGGCGGTTGTGATAATCACGATTTTCACCTCCAATTGGCATGATACGCCATTTCGAGGAGAAAATCAAGAGAAATTTAAGGAAACAGTTCGGATTTGATGGTCATCGCGTTTTTTGATATTTCATAAGACTACGATACTGTTTTGCCTGCAGGCTGACGTCCCATCCGCAGTCGTACTGCAGGATCAGCAGCGCGTCCGACAGATCCGCGCTGCCGTTTCCATCCGTATCGCCGGGTTCTCAGGTGAAGGTTCCTCCGCGTTCACCAGCACGATGCGCGGCGCGTTTCCATAACAGAGAAGGCTGTCCGGCGCCGGCACGCTGACGTCCAGCCTCTGCAGAGTGTTGTTTCAAAGACGGGATCAGCCGGGCTTTTCGGCCCGGCTGATCCCGTCTTTTTCCTGTGAGGGCTTCAACACCCGCATCTCCGTATGGTTTTTTCGTGATTATCGCTATTCCCGCAGGAGACCTCAAACTCGCTCTCGCCGGAGCCCGCGTCCACGACCAGGGTCTGTCCGGCCTGTCCTTATTCTTCCGCAAACTGATATCCCCACACTGTCGCGTACCGCTGGGCTTCGCTGCCGGCAGTGCAGTATATAATAAACCCGTCGCAGCCGTCAAAGGCCGTACCTGCAATTTCCGTCACGCTTTCCGGAATCCGGATCCGCATCAGTTCCGTACAATCCGCGAAAGCGCGGTCCCCGATCGTCAGACAGCCGTCCGGTATCCACACGACGCGCGCGTCCGTATTCTCAAACGCGCTCTCCCGGATCTCCGCCGTCCCCGCCGGCAAAAGCAGCTCCGCCTCTCCGAAATCCGGCACGGGCAGGATATCCGCCTGTCTCCACACCGGCTCCAGATCAATGTCTTCCGTCAGAGTGACCGATATTCCCGCAGGGCCGGCATTCCAGCGGCTGAAAACTTTTCCTTCGGGCGGCGTGAAAGCACATTCCGGCAGCGTATAGGTTTCTCCCTTCCGGACATATGCTTCCTTCATTTCACCGCTTCCCCCGTTGCCCGAAAAGGATACCGTGCAGAACGCTGACATATCCTCAAAATGGACCAGAAACGCGTAATCGGATTCCAGGAACTGGATCGCTCCGTTTCCGGCCGTATACGCTTCGATCGCAAGCACATTCTCTCCCGCGGATACGGGAACCATATCGACGTCAAACACTTCATTGATGCTGTCCGTCACCGGCGTCCACCATACCGACTGATTCTTCGCGGACTCATGATACAGCTGCATGCGCCAGTAAATACTCTCCGACGCAACCGCTTCATGGCGGAAGAGAATGGTCAGGAAGCCGTCCTCCGGCACTTCAAACCGGTATTCGTCCGTCGGTGACGCGTAAAGTCCGTTCGTTTCCTGCGCCAGCGCCCCCCGATAGGTCCGGTCCAGTTCCACCGGATCGCTGTCGGACCAGCTGTTGTTCCGTTCCGTTTCCCATTCGTCGGAAGGCGTAAACTGCAAAGAGAAATGATAGTCGGCGGACGAATCATTGTTGCCCTTCATGATCCGGATGTACCAGGTGCCCGCGGAGATCCCCAGATGCGGCGATTCCCCGCCGCCGTCCTGCGCCGCAAAATAATGATAGTACAGCGAGGAATCAAACGTAGTTCCCAGCGTTCTTGATTCCTTGCCCCGGATACCGCTCAGCGGCGCAAGGATGAACCGCCATCCCCCGCTCTCCGCTTCCTCGCAGGAAAACGTCACCTTCACCGCGCCGTCCGACGGCAATGTAAACTGATAATACCGGTTTCCCGAGGAAGGCAGCGCGTCCGTAATGACGGTGTCCGTTTCAATCTCCATCGCCGTATCCGCGGAGTCATTCTCCGCAGCAGCCATTCCAAAGAAAAGCAACAATACTGCGGCACAAAGCACAATTGTTTTTCGCATCATTCGATTCCCTCCAAAGAAGCGATCCCGCTGATTCTGATTCCGGCCGCACTGTTCAGAACATCCGCCGCCATACCCGACCGCCGGCCTTTTCCATCCGTTCTTCGTCCCGCTCACCCTGCCTTCCCGTTTTTTTCACCCGCGGGTATCATAGCACAAAAAAACCCGAAAGATCAAGGATGTCACAAGCGTATCCCGGGCAAACCGCAAAACCGGCTTCAGAAAGAAACGCAGGGCAGACACAATCACGTCAAAAAGCATTGCGCACCCTGCAGTCGTGCGCAATGCTTCCTGACGTTCCCTGTATGTTTTTGTTATCCGTTTTCCCGGCAGGATACCTCAAACTCGCTCTCGCCGGAGCCCGCGTCCACGACCAGGGTCTGTCCGGGCAGCATATCGCCGCGGATCATCGCGCGCGCGACCGGCGTCTCCACACGGCTCTGAATCACGCGCTTCATGGGCCTTGCGCCGTATACGGGGTCATACCCCATCGCGAGCAGCCGGTCCATCGCGGACGGGGTCAGTTCCAGCTTCAGCTGCTTATCAGCCAGCCGTCTGCGCAGCCGCTCCAGCTGCAGCGAGGCGATCTTTTCCGTCTGGGCGCGCGTCAGCGGCGTGAAGAACACGATATCGTCGATCCGGTTCAGGAATTCAGGCCTGAACTGGCTGCGCAGCAGGGCGCTGACGCGTTCTCTCGCTTCCTCCTGCAATCCGCCGTTCGCGTCGATCCCTTCCAGGATCTGGGCGGAGCCCAGGTTGCTGGTCATGATCAGGATGGTATTGCGGAAATCCACTGTCCGTCCCTGGCTGTCCGTTACCCGGCCGTCGTCCAGGATCTGCAGCAGAATGTTGAATACATCCGGATGCGCTTTTTCCATTTCGTCGAACAGCACCACGCTGTAGGGCTTCCTGCGCACGGCCTCGGTCAGCTGTCCGCCTTCCTCGTACCCCACGTATCCCGGAGGCGCTCCGATCAGACGCGAGACGGAGAACTTCTCCATATACTCCGACATGTCGATCCGGATCAGGTTCTTTTCATCGTCAAACAGCGCCTCCGCGAGCGTTTTGGCCAGCTCCGTCTTTCCGACGCCGGTCGGACCCAGGAAGAAGAAGGAGCCGATGGGCCGGTTTTCATCCGCGACGCCCGCGCGGGAACGCAGGATGGCCTCGGATACCAGGCTGACCGCCTCATCCTGTCCGATCACCCGGTTGTGCAGGATATCGGGCAGACGCAGCAGCTTCTCCCGCTCGCTCTCCATCAGACGGTTCACCGGAATGCCGGTCCAGCGCCCCACGATGCGCGCGATCTCCTCTTCGGTCACCCGGTCGCGCAGCAGGGTCCCGCCCCGGCTGCCGCCCTCTTTTTCCGCTTCCTCCAGCTCCGCCTTCAGCTTCGGCAGTTTTCCGTATTTGAGTTCCGCGGCGTGGTTCAGGTCATATTTGCGCTCCGCCTCGGCGATCTGCGCGTTTACCTGCTCCATTTCCTCACGCAGCTTCTGCACGCGTCCGATCTCGTTCTTTTCGTTTTCCCACCTGGCCTTCATCTCGTCGAAGCGCGAACGCAGGGAAGAAAGCTCCTCCGAAATCGTCTTCAGCCTCTCCCGGCTCATCGGATCCGTCTCTTTCTTCAGGGACACTTCCTCGATCTCGTGCTGCATGATGCTGCGGCGGATATCGTCCATTTCCGCGGGCATGGATTCCATTTCCGTGCGGATCATCGCGCACGCCTCGTCCACCAGGTCGATCGCCTTGTCCGGCAGGAAACGGTCCGTAATGTAGCGCGCGGAGAGGGTCGCGGCGGATATCAGCGCCGCGTCGTTGATTTTGACGCCGTGGAACACCTCGTAGCGCTCCTTCAGTCCACGCAGGATGGAAATCGTATCCTCCACCGATGGCTCGTTCACCATCACAGGCTGGAACCGCCTCTCCAGCGCCGGGTCCTTTTCCACATACTTGCGGTATTCGTCCAGCGTGGTCGCACCGATGCAGTGCAGCTCGCCCCGGGCCAGCATGGGCTTGAGCAGGTTGCCCGCGTCCATGCTTCCCTCGGCCTTGCCGGCGCCGACGATGTTGTGCATTTCATCGATGAACAGCAGGATGCGCCCGTCGCTCTTTTTGACCTCCGCCAGCACCGCCTTCAGGCGCTCCTCAAATTCGCCGCGGAATTTCGCGCCCGCGATCAGCGCGCCCATATCCAGCGAGAACACGGTACGGTCCTTCAGCGTATCCGGCACGTCGCCCTTCACGATCCGCTGCGCCAGTCCCTCGGCGATGGCGGTCTTGCCCACGCCCGGCTCACCGATCAATACCGGGTTGTTCTTCGTTTTCCGGGAAAGGATCCGCATCACGTCCCGGATCTCACTGTCCCTGCCGATCACCGGATCCAGCTTGTTCTTTTTCGCCTGCTCCACCAGGTCCGTTCCGTACTTGGCCAGCGCGTCATACGTCTCTTCCGGATTGTCGCTCGTCACCCGGCTCGCGCCGCGCACCCCGGAAAGCGCCCGGAGAAAGCCTTCCCGCGTGACCGAAAAATCGGAAAACAGCTTTTTCATCTGCCGGTCCGCGCAGGCAAGCAGCCCCAGGAACAGATGCTCGCAGGAGATATACTCATCCTTCATCTGCTTCGCTTCGTCCGCAGCTTTGACCAGCGCCTTGTCCATATCGGAGGAAACGTAAATCTTGCCCTCTTCCCGCGCCGTACCGCGCACGCTCGGAAGCGCGTCCATGACCTGCTCCGCGGCGCCGCGGAACTGCTCCGCGTCCTTCCCCATTTTGATCAGCAGCTGGGAAATCAGCCCCTGCGCGTCCTCCAGCAGCGCGCAGAGCAGGTGCGCCTGCTCCAGCTGCTGCTGCCCGCGCTCCACCGCCAGCGCCTGCGCGCGCTGGATGGCTTCCATGCTCTTTTGCGTATATGAATTATTGCTCATGCTCATCACCCCTTTTTCCGAAAGCCGAAGAAATTTGACTTTCTTTGACTTTCATCAGTATCATATCATTTTTCCGTGTTTTGTCAAGCCCTTTTTTCAATTTTCCCGGCATTGTTTTTCCCCGCCGTTTTGGATATAATAAATCCGAATCTGTAAAGGAGGCTTTTTGTATGATCCGAATCGGTGCCTGTACGGATCCGTCCAACGCCGCCATGCTGGCGGAGTGCGGGTTTGCGTACATTGAAGTCAATTTCCAGCGCTTCGCGCTGATGAGCGAAGAAGAATACGCGTCGCAGCTTTCCGTTCTGCGCGCCGCTCCCATCAAAGCGGAAGCCGCGAACGGCATGGTTCCGGGCAGCCTGAAGGTAACGGGGCCGGACGCGGATGAGAAAAAGCTGCGCGAATACGCGAAAAAGGGCTTTGCCCGTGCCGCCGAAATGGGCGTTCAAACCGTCGTGTTCGGCTCCGGCGCGGCGCGCGCGGTGCCCGAAGGCTTCCCCTATGATGAGGCGCTGCGGCAGATCGCTTCCTGGCTGCGCATCGCTTCCGATGAAGCGGAGCCCTATGGGATCACCACGGTCATCGAACCGCTCCGCCCGAAGGAGTGCAATATCCTGAACCTGGTTTCGGAAAGCCTGGTGCTCGCTTCCCTGGTGGACCGGAAGAACATCTGTGTTCTGGCCGACAGCTTCCACATGGAGCAGAGCGGCGAGCCGCTCTGCCATCTCGCGCAGGCGGGAAGCATGCTCCGTCACGTGCATATCAGCCATTCGCTGGGAGCGAGCGGACGCATCTGGCCCGCCGCGGAGGATTTTGACGAGATGCGCGCGTTCTTTCAGGCGCTGCATAAGGCGGGCTATGACGGCCGCGTCAGCATCGAAGCCGGCTGCGACGATCTGCCCGGCAAAGCCGCGGCGGCCTTCCGGGTGCTGCGCGGCGCGCGCGATCAGCGCGTATAGGCGATGACGCACCGGATCATGCTGATTGCCGGCACAAAGGCAAAGCTGGCCGCCTGGAAACGTCTGGTGACCCGCATGGGCAGCAGCTATCAGGTGGTGGGCCAGTCCCGGAACCTGCGCAATTCCCACAGGCTGCTGCTCGGCCTGAAGCCGGATATCCTGCTCGCGGAAACCGCGCTTCCGGACGGAAGCGTGCTCGGGATGCTTGAGCCCATCCGCGCGCAGCTTCCGGATCTGCAGATCATTTTCACGAGCACGGACATAAGCTTTCCGAGCGTGCGCGCCGCGCTGCGCCTGGGCGCCTCGGATTACCTGCTGCAGCCCGGGGAGGATATCCTCCTGTCCGAATCGCTGCTGCGCGCGGGAGACAGGCAGCAATCCTCCGCCAACGCGGATGATATGCAGCAGAACCGGAAGCTGCGCATGAAAGCCCAGCTTCTCTCCCTTCTGACCAACGCCTCCAGCGCGGGACAGGGCGTGCAGCAGATGATGGAAAACGCGGGCCTTGCCAGCACCGCCTATTATGTCATGATCCTGCAGCCCTCTTCCTCGGCCCCGGTCGGCGCGGAAATCTACGACCGGATCGACAGCATGCTCCTGGCCGGATACCACGCGGTATCCGTCATCCTGTACGACGCGCTGGTCGTTTTCGTGATGTGCGAAAACACGGATCTGTCCTGGCGGAACGAAGCCGCGGAAATCGTCACCCGCATGGAGGAGCTGCTTCCGCAGCCGTTCTACGCGGGCGTGAGCGAGCTGAAGCAGTCCCGGCATCAGATCCGCGAATCCTATCAGCAGGCGCGTCAGGCCGTGTGGGAAAACACCATCCGCAACCGCGGCGAGCACATCAGCTATTTCGGCGACGAACAGGCCGACGAAAACGCCGCGATGAATGAAATGCGCAAAAAGGTGAGCGACCTGATCGACCGGGCCGACCTGAGCGTGCAGAGTGCGCAGCACGCCGCGAAGGAACTGATCCGCGTGAGCGGCAGCCAGTACAGCCATCTGCGCGCGCTGGTATCGCTCTACGCGATCATGCTGGTGCGCCGCTATCCGGGAAACGGCGGCAACGACGTGACGAGAGCCATCAACGAAGCCTGGTT
>CADBNX010000379.1 GCA_902796115.1 uncultured Eubacteriales bacterium | reverse complement strand
CGGACCCCGTTTTTGTCAAGCTGCTTTTTCAGCGCGGCGGTGACGTCGCTGGCGTGATCGCTGACCGGGAAAGCCCTTCTTCCGCGCTCGATCTTTGTGGGGCAGCCATAGCTTTCAAGCAGGGACACCATATCCTGCGGCGGGAGGAAGCGAAGCGCGCTGTACAGAAAACGCGGATTGCGGGGGACGTGCTGCAGGAAATCCTCCACGGGACAGAGATTGGTAAAATTGCACCGGCCTTTTCCCGTGATATAGAGTTTCTTTCCCAATTTCCCGTTTTTTTCGATGAGGACGACTTCCGGATACGCTTCCGAAGCCCGGATTGCCGCCATCATACCCGAAGCGCCTCCGCCGATCACGACCACGGGGCGCGTGAAGTCCCGGAAGCTCATACGGCTCCTCCGGGAAGGCGGATCCCATCCGGTGCCGCGCATTCCACGCCGCCGAGCATCGTAAGGGTGACATGGCCTTCCGAAAGCAGCGCCGCGTCCGTTCCGGGCGCGTGGGGATCCATATGCAGTTCATCCTTCGTGCCCTGTGCGGTGCCGAGCCAGAAATATCGCTGGCCGAACGGGCTTTCTCGCTCCGTGTAGCGATCCCGGAAATAGGAGGCGCTGACCGGGGCAAATACCGGTTCCTTCCAGTGCTCCGGCGGCAGTGCCGGCGCGTTCACGTTCAGTACCCCGAAGCGCGGATAGTTTGCCGCGCGGTTCATTTCCGCGAGGCGGACCGCGAAATCCGCGATGCGGAGGAGACCTTCGTGTGTTCCGCCCGCGGCCAGGGAAACGGCGATGGAAGGCAGGCCCGCCATCGCTCCCTCGCGTGCGGCGGCAACCGTACCGCTGTAGAGGACTCCGGCACTCACGTTTTCCCCCCGGTTGACGCCGGCCATGCAGAAATCCGCTTTCCGCTCCGCCAGTACCAGCGCGATGCGGGAAGCGTCGGCAGGAGTTCCCTCCACGGAATAAAGCCTGAGGTGCTCCCGGATTTCGATCTCATGGAGCATGATGGGACGGTCCAGTGTCAGGGACTGGGATTTTGCGCTGCACTGCGTATGCGGGGCGACTGCCAGGACATCATGTCCTCTGCGGAGAATGGCTTCGACCAGACAGCGGAATCCTTCCGCCTGATACCCGTCGTCGTTGGAAACGGTGAAAAACATGGACGTCTCCTTTCGGAATGCACATCGTGTGCGCAGCAATTATAACGGAAAAGTTAACTTTTCACAAGTATTCGTCAAAAACATTGACAAATACTGACCCTAAGCCTATTATTATACCGTATATCTTACTTGTTTCGGGGAGGTTGATGTAAGATGCGTAAATTGATGCTGAAAGGGCTGGCACTGCTTTTGATCGCCGCGTCGCTGGTCGGCTTTGCCATGTCGGCCCTGGCTGTGGATGACTGCGGCGACGGAAATCATACCATCGGTTACAAGGACGAGGTCAAGGCGACCTGTACGGTTGACGGCTACCATACGAAATACTGCACGGTGTGCGGCAAGGAATTCGGTGTCGAAATCATATCCCATGTGGGCCATAAGGAAGGCACTGAATACGCCATCATCAATCAGCCGACCTGCACCACGGAAGGCCTTCGCGTGAAAGTCTGCCAGGTGTGCGGCGAGCGCATCAGCGGCTCCGAGCAGGCGATACCGGCGCTCGGACACAGTTTTGTATGGAAGACCGAACGGGAAGCGACCTGCGTGGTCACGGGCCTGAGACGCCAGGTGTGCGAACGCTGCGGTTATGAGAACGCCGTGGAAGAGACCGCGCTGAAGGAACATACCTGGGGTGAATGGGTCACCACGCGGGAAGCGAGCTGCACCCAGGTGGGCATTCAGACCAGAACCTGCTCCGTCTGCGGCAAGCAGGAGACCAGAGAGCTGGCAATGCTGGCTCACCAGCCGGAATGGAAGATCATCACCGCGGCGACCTGCACGGCTCCCGGTTATCAGAATCAGGTGTGCAAAGTGTGCGGAACGGTCCTGCAGGCCAATGTGACGATTCCCGCGACCGGGCATAAAATGGGCGCCTGGGCGGTGACCAAAGAAGCGACCTGCACGGAACCCGGCGAGAGGGTCCGCACCTGCTCCGTGTGCGGATATGAAGAAAAGGAAACCATCCCGGCGACCGGCCACAGCTGGGGCGCCTGGGTAGTCACCAAAGCGGCGGACTGCTACAACCCCGGGGAGCGGCAGCGCACCTGCGGCAAATGCGGAGCTGTGGAGAAAGAAGCGATCCCGGCGCTGAACCATCCCAAGACGCACTGGGTCATCATCAAGGAAGCCACGATCACCACGCCCGGTCAGCGGCAGCTGATCTGCGACGTGTGCGGAGACGTTATCCGCACGGAAGTGATCCCCGTGAAGACCCTCCCGAACAACACGATGTGTGCTTTCGGCCCCAGACTGCGCGATACGGAACTGGCTCCCTACAACACGGACGCGTGGTACATGTTTACGCCTTTTGACGCTTCGAAGGACGGCGTACAGACTTACGAACTGGTTGCCAGCAATATGTTCATCGTGGGCACCGTGACGATCGAGGTCAAGGAAGGCTTCATCACGGTGGACTACCGCCTGAACAGCAACACCATCAACGTGGATCTGGAATTCTTCACCCTGCTGAACCGCATTCAGGATATCCGCCGTTATGAGCCGGAAGAACTGATGGCCGAATACGGCATGAAATTCCGCGAGCCGATCAGCATTGAGGAAGAAATGTATGGGGATACGGATCTGGTGCTGTATCTGTGCTGCCGGGTGACCTACAGCTATGATGCGAGAACCATGTCCCCGCTCGGTTACGAATCCGCCGCGCATCGTGCGCTGCTGCAGAGCATGAAAGCGCTGATGGATTGATCTGAAAGAACGGTGAAGAAGTGAACATCCGTCGATACCGGCGGATATGGGTATTTGCCCATCATAAGAATTATGCAAAACCGGACTGCCGCGTTGATGCGGCAGTCCGGTTTTGCACTTGTATGTTTCTCGAAAAAGCTTTCAAATCTTCTGCCCGATAGCCATGTAATCCATTGGCTCACTACCCATACAGTCAAATTTACTATTGAATTGTGTGGGTGAAGATGGTATGATCAGGAAAACCATGATGGTTTTGCCACTGTAGTTAACAAACGAAGGAGAAGAGATAATATGAAGAAAACAATTTGTATAATGCCTTCGTTACTGACTATGGCAATGATAATGTCAGTTGCATCAGCGACTCAATCGGGACGGTTTTGCTGACGGGGCAAGACTGTCCCGATTGCATTTGCCATATGGATTTGCTTGCTTTATGACCCGGCCTGCGTTATACTTTATTTGGCATGAGGAGGCTTGCCGGAATGATCAGCAGGAATAGAAAGCCGTTTCATGAGGCTTGATACCGTTGAGAACCAGACAGCTTTGTCGAAACTCATCAGAGACACAGGATGGTGCCGCTGCACGCTGTAAAACGGCAGCAGATACCGGCATTCCGGCAGAAATTTTGTGGCAGCCCGGAAGGAGATCATGAATGCGTATTCTGAACTTCGGTTCGCTGAACCTGGATTATGTGTACCGGGTGCATGCGTTCGTGCGCCCGGGAGAAACTGTGGCGTCCATCGGACGGAAAACTGTCTG
>CADBNX010000378.1 GCA_902796115.1 uncultured Eubacteriales bacterium | reverse complement strand
GAAGAAGGACAGGCGTGCCTGGACGTGATATTCAGCCGCCGCAGCTACCGCGGAAAATACAGGCCGGATCCGGTGCCGAGAGAACACCTGGATGCGATCCTGCGGGCCGGCCTTTCGGCGCCGTCCGGCTGCAACCGGCAGACGGTGAGTCTGATCGCCGTGGATGATCCGACTCTCCTGGCAAGGATCCGTGCGGCGATCGACCCACCGGCAGGGGAAACCGCGCCGGCCGTGATCTGCGTGCTGAGCCGGAGGATCATCGCCTACCGGGACCGGTGCTTTGCCACCCAGGATTACGCGGCCGCCATTGAGAATATGCTGCTGGCGATCACCGCGCTTGGCTATCGGAGCTGCTGGTACGAAGGGCATATCACCGATACGGACCGCATCTGCGACAAAATCGCGGAGATCCTGGATGTTCCGGAAGGTACCGAACTGGTGTGCGTCCTGCCGGTCGGGATCGCCGAAGAGGAAGCGCGTCTTCCGAAGAAAAAACCCTTTGCGGAGCGCGCCTGGTACAACGGATTTGGCGGTGGGACGGAGCGGAGCCGGATGAGAGTGGCGCAGATGCTGCAAAAGTATCACAATCACGATTCCCGTCTGCCGTATTACGAACTGATCCTGGAAGGAAAGCTGACAGACCTTCCCGTGATGCCGCTGCCCGCCGGGTACCGCTTTGAAAACTATCGGGACGGGGATCGGGAGGCGTGGATCCGCATCGAGCGGAGCGCGAAGGAATTCTCCTCATGGGATGAAGGAGAGGAAGCGTGGCGGAAATACTATGAGGGGCATGAAGAGGAACTGAAGAAGAGGATGTTCTTCGTTGTAAACGAACAGGGGCAGAAGGCGGCGACCGCTACGGCCTTTTATGATATCCGTTCGGCCGATGACGGGGTGAACGGGATGCTGCACTGGGTGGCGGTATGCGCGGAGGAGCAGGGAAAGGGCCTGTCCAAACCGCTGATCCTGAAGGCGCTTCACACCATGAAGGATTCAGGCTACACGCGCGCGGTGATCCCGACCCAGACCACCACCTGGCTTGCCTGCAAGGTATATCTGGATCTGGGCTTCCGCCCCGTACCGAGAAACGCGGAGCGGAGCCGGAAAGGCTGGGAGCTGATCCGTTCTCTTACCTGGCATCCCGCACTTGCGGAATTTGCGGGAGCGGAAGAAAAAGGATCTGATGCGGAAGGAACGCTGTTATGAAGCAGCAGCTGATCCGGGGAGTTGTGATCGACTGGACCCTGATCCGGGAAGACAGTTACCTGCGCAGGATCGAAGCCATCGGGGGCCTTGAACAAATCGACTTTGCAGGACCGGTCACTTTCTTTGTCGGGGAAAACGGGAGCGGCAAGTCCACCCTTCTGGAAGCGATCGCGATCGCGTGCGGGTTCAATCCGGAGGGCGGAACCAGGAATTACCGGTTTTCGACCCATGACTCACACTCCGGGCTCTATGAGGCGATCCGCCTGATCCGCGGAGGACGGCCGGTGAAATGGGGCTATTTTCTGCGTGCGGAGAGCTTCTACAACGTGGCTACGCAGGAGGAAGAATACAGCCGGGGTCCGGGCGGCATCCCGCAGCACTTTCACGAACAGTCGCACGGGGAAAGTTTTCTGACGCTGATACAGACCAGCTTCCGGGAGGGGGGACTGTATCTGCTGGACGAACCGGAAGCTGCCCTTTCCCCGCAGCGCCAGCTGACGCTGCTGACGGAGATTCATCGGTGCGCGCAGGGCGGCGCGCAGTTTCTGATCGCGACGCATTCCCCGATCCTGCTGGGACTGCCGGGGGCGGAAATCCTGAGTTTTGACAGCGGCAGAATTCATCCGTGCCGCTATGAGGATACGGGAAGCTATCAGGTGACGGAAATGTTTGTCAATCACCGGGAACAGCTGCTGCGAAGGCTGCTGGAAGAAGATTGATGCGGAAACGGCCGCAGGCAGAGATTCCGTTTTCGGGAAAAGGATGGATGAAATAAAGGAGAAGCATCCGGAAATGAAAGAAACGGCAAACGGCGGTTATTCCTTCGTCGCGGCGCTGTGCCTGATTCTGGCGTCGCTGTGCTTCAGCATCGGCGGACTGCTCATCAAAATGATCCCCTGGTCCGCGCTTGCGATCAACGGCGCGCGGAACCTGATCGGTTCCTGCGTGATCGGGATCTATCTGCTCTGCACACGGCACCGCGTCGTCTTCAACAGGACGGTACTGACCGGAGCGCTTTCCCTGATCGGGGTCACCGCGCTTTTTACGCTGGCCAATAAAATGACGACCGCCGCAAACGCGATCGTGCTGCAGTTTACGGCCCCGGCGTTCGTGATCCTGCTGATGTTCATCCTGTACGGGAAAAAGCCCGCGAAAATCGATATCGCCGCGTGCGCGGCGGTTTTCTTCGGCGTATGCCTGTTTTTTGTGGACGGTTTCCGGGCGGGGAACCAGCTCGGAAACCTGCTCGCGGTCATCTCCGGCATCTGCTATGCGGGCGTATTCATGATGAATACGGGAAAGGGCGCGGACGCGATCTCCTCCTGTTTTCTGGGTCAGCTCGCGGCGGGCGTGATTTTTTCTCCGCTCATGTTTCGGGAAACGGATTTTTCTTTACAGACGCTTCTGCCCGTGCTGGTGCTGGGCGTGATTCAGGTGGGCGTATCGTATATCCTGCTTTCTTACGGCATCAAAAAAACGCCGCCCGCCGCGGCGTGCCTGATCACCGGGATGGAACCGATCCTCAATCCGGTTTGGGTGGCGCTGTTCTGCGGGGAGACACTCTCTCCGCTTTCCGTGATCGGCGGCGTCATCGTGGTGGGCTCCATCTGCGCGTACAATGTGCTGATAGCGGGGAGAGGGAAGGGGGAACAGGCAATAGGGAACAGGCAATAGGGAACAGGCAATAGGGAACAGGGAATCGTTTGTCACTTCGCTCAGTTCGGGGGATTAGGGATTTGGGATCAGGCAGCAGGCGATCGTTCATGTTTGATTGAATTCTGCTGCGTCAACGGTCTTTCTTCCGTCCCGAAACTGAACCGAAGTCATCCTGAACAGGCTGAGCAGCGGAGCCGCAGCCGTCGTGAAGGATCTGCCATCAACACACTGCGTTCCGACCTTTCCTGCAATTCCTCCATGTTCGGACAAATGCCATACCGGATCCCACCGTCCAAAGGAACGCCGCCCGCATCGGAGAGATCCTTCGCTTCTGCGGGCGCTCTGCTGCCCGCAGGCTCAGGATGACACCGGGAGGGCGGCGGCAGCGGT
>CADBNX010000377.1 GCA_902796115.1 uncultured Eubacteriales bacterium | reverse complement strand
GGCGTCGATCCAGGCGAAGCGATAGTTGAGCATCAGCAGATCGCATGCGTCGTAAATGACCGCCTTCTCCGGAAAGCCCGCCGCGCTGGATACCGGCCGCCACGGATCCAGCTTCCGGATCCGCGCCCGCATGGCCCGCTGGATATAAAGACCCTGTTCAAGCGTATGGTATTCCAGCTCTTCATTGCCCGTGGACCAGAAAATGACGCCCGGACGGTTCCAGTCCCTTTTTACGGTCATATCCACTTCACGCAGCGCTTCGGGCGTTGACGCGAAATGCCGCACCTCCGCCATCACCAGGAAGCCCGTTTCATCCAGTGCGTCCATGGTCGCGGGGTTCTGCGGGTAGTGCGAGCAGCGCCATCCGTTCGCACCCATGCGTTTCGCAAGCTGCACCTGATATCGGCAGATATTGTCCGGCACCGCTTTGCCCGTCAGGCCGAAATCCTGATGCGCGCAGATGCCCTTGATTTTCACATTCCGTCCGTTCAGGAAGAGCCCCTTCTCCGGATCCATGCGGACCTCGCGGAACCCGAAGCGGGTGGAATACGTGTCGCACGCGGTCCATCCGTCCGCGTCCGTCTCCGGTCTGCTTTCTTCCAGGTCCACCCGGTGCTCTCCGTCCGCCGAAACGATATGGACGGCTTCCTCCCTGCCGTCACTCTTCCGGAACACGCGGGTCACAAGCGTATACTGGTTGGGACTGTCCGTATCCCACAGCAGCGGATCATCCATCGTTCCTTCGCACTGCAGCTCCGTGCACTGCCGAAGAGGGGCTGTTCCTTCTGTTTCAAATGATCCCGCTTCCCTTCCCTGCGGATCGACCAGGGTATGGACAAGGCGCACCTGCGCATCCGCAAAGGTATCGTTTCTGACCGCGGTGCGCACCGGAACACGCCATTTTCCCCTCTCCGGTATCGGATAGATAAAATCCCCGTACAGGTCCACGCAGATCTTGTCCGTTTTGATCAGATGCACATGGCGGTAAATGCCGCCGCCCTGATAGCTCCAGTTCTCCGTGAGGGTGCTGTCGATATGGACCGCGACCACATTCTCCCTGTCATAAAACACATAATCGGAAATGTCCGCTTCAACCGGTGTATACCCGCAGTAATTATGGGTAATCAGGCAGCCGTTCAGCCAGATCGTGCTGTTCCCGCTGATTGCGTCAAAAAGCAGGGTGATCCGCTTCCCCCGGTCCGCGGGGTCCACGGTAAAATGCTTCCGGTACCAGGCGTTGTGATAGCGCATGAAACCCCAGGCCGCGTTCTCGTTCTCGTCCGGCGTTTCCCCGATCATGTAATCATGCGGCAGCGTCACGCTTTCCCATTTCTCCGGAATCATCTCATCCTCGAAGGACCAGGATTCCGGCGTATCGAAATGCCGGTACGCGGCCGGCCCGTATTTGGCCGTCTGGGTTTTCGCCGATACATATTTCAGGCCCTTGTTCCCCGGCATTTCGGAATCGCGCGGCACTTCGGCATGGTACAGCCATCCCCTGTCAAAATCAAGAACTTCCCGCATGTTTGTTTCCTCCCTGTTCAATTGTAACGCCCGCTTTGCGGCAAATCAATCTTTCTGCAGAAAGAAGCCAGGGCAATCGCTTTCCCGCCCGAATTATATATCCGGCGCGCTGTCCGCACACCATCAATAATAGCTTTCCGCCGGAGCGTCTTCCGGATAGAAACCGCTGTAACCGGTGATCGGCATATCGGCAATTGCACGCATATCCTCCGGCGATATTTCGAAATCGAACACGTCCGTGTTGCTTTGAATCCGCGCCGGGCTGGAAGACTTGGGCAGCGGAATCACACCGTTCTGCAGCGCAAAACGGATGCAGAGCTGCGCGACAGTCTTTCCGTATCCGGCGGCGATCTTCGCCAGGAAGGCATCTTTCAGCACCGCGCCGCTGCCGAGCGGGCTCCATGCTTCCACGATCATTCCTTTGTACCTGCTGTATGAAACGGTTTCACGCTGCAGACAGCCCGGATGGAATTCGATCTGATTCACCATGGGTCCAATTTCACAATTCCGTATCAGCGAGTCCAGCTGTACAGGCAGAAAATTCGATACGCCGATCGCCCGTACCTTTCCGTCTTTGTACAGCCGCTCGAATCCCCGCCAGGTATCCAGATTAGTCTCCTCCCACTTCGGATCACACCGGGCGACGGCAGGCCAATGGATCAGGTACAGATCGATATAATCCAGTCCCAGCTTTTTCAGCGATCCCTCACAGGCTGCTATGGTCTTTTGATACCCGCGTTCCGTGATCCAGTGCTTGGTCGTTACAAAAACATCCTCCCGTGCGATCCCCGATTTCCGGACACCTTCCCCCACGCTTTCCTCATTGCCGTAGATCGCCGCCGTGTCCACATGGCGGTATCCGCTCCGCAAAGCGGTCATCACATTGTTTACCGTGATCCCGCTGTCCGGCGCCTGCCAGGTCCCGTATCCGATACAGGGCATTTTCACCCCGTTGGATAATGCCGCCGTATCCGCGCAATGCTTCCATTCCATTTGTTATTCCTCCTCTTCCTCCGCCGGTTCACCCCGGCTACTGCAAAACGACCGGCACATGTGTCCATTCACTCATTTTCCGCTGCCAGTCCGCCAGCTCTTCCCGCTCCAGCGCCTCTTTCCTCTGATACGGTACTTCCTTTCCCAGCCGTACGGCTTTCCCCAGGCCCATTGCATGGTACGGCTCCAGATCGATTTCACAAACATGCCGCAGAGAACCGGCAAGCGCACAGATTTCCCGGAAGTGTTCTTCCCGCAGATTGACGCCGGGAATGATCGGGCATCGAAGCACGGTAACGGCGCCGTTCTCGTCCAGCCACCGCAGATTGCCGCGGATTATTTCCATCCCGACCCCGGTCCATCGCACATGTTCTGCTTCATCCGTTTCCTTGATGTCAAACAGGAACCGGTCGATATACGGCAGGATCGCCTGATACGCTTCCCTGTCCCCGTATCCGCTCGTTTCCACGCACACGCCGATTTTTTCTTCCCGAAGCCGTTTCGCCAGCGCCACGGCAAAATCCGCCTGCAGCATCGGTTCGCCGCCTGTCAGCGTCACACCGCCGTTTTCCCCGTAAAACAGACGGTCCCGTCCGGCGATACCCGTAATCTCTTCCACGGTATACAGCCTGCCCTGCATTTCCAGCGCTCCAAATGCGCAGGCATCCGCGCATTTTCCGCAGGCGGTGCAGCGTTCTCTGTGCAGCAGATGGGCGTCTTCCGTCACTTCATGAACCCCACGGGGGCACACCGCCGCACAAGCCCCGCAGCCCACGCAGCGGTTTTGCAGAAAGCTCACCTCCGGCCTTGCCGTCCAGCCTTCCGGGTTGTGGCACCACGCGCAGCGCAGGGGACAGCCCTTGAAGAAAACATTCGTGCGGATGCCCGGACCGTCGTGGACGGAAAAACGCTGAATATTGAAAATCATCCCGCGAAGCATGTCAGATCCCCTGCACCGAACGCGCGATGATGTTCTCCTGCAGGCCGGGCTCCAGCCTCGTGAAATACTCGCTGTATCCGCCGACGCGGACAATCAGGTTTTCATGGTTTTCCGGATGCAGCTTCGC
>CADBNX010000376.1 GCA_902796115.1 uncultured Eubacteriales bacterium | reverse complement strand
GTTTCCTGCCTCAGGCGCAGGCGTACGGCTCTGCCCGTCGTCTCCTGCCGGTCCTCGCAGCACAGCTTTCCCTTCAGCCAGCCCTTCACCGAAAGCACACCGGGCGCATAGGGGACGCGCCACTGCGCGTGCCCGAAGCGCGCCACTTCCACGGCGCCCAGGGATTTTCCGTTCAGGAAAAGCTCCGCGCGGTCACAGTTCGTATATGCCTCCACGAGGATCTCCTGCCCCTCCAGGCCCGCCCAGTTCCAGTGCGGGAACAGGCGGAGCATGGGTTTTTCCAGCCACAGGGACTGGTTCACATAGAACGCTTCCTTGCGCTGCATGAACATGTCGATCGCGCCCGCCTGGGAACACAGGCGCGGCCAGAGGGTTTCCCCGCGGTGCTCCATGCCGTCCCACTGGTAGCCGCCCGCGATCCATTTCCGCTCCGCGATGTAGCGCCAGGTCTCCTCCCGGGAAAGGAAATGATTGTTCGTGGCGTGGTCGTAGGCGGACATATAGCCCCGCTCCGGGCTGTTGTCGTGATACCAGCCGCGCGTGGTGGAGGTGGCGGTGTTTTCGGAAGACACCAGCGGCACGCCCGGGTTCTTTTCATGCAGCATGTCAAAATGCGTCAGGTTGTAATTGACGCCCATCACGTCCACCAGATCCGCCACGGTGGAATTGGCCGGATCATGGGATACCGCGGTGGTCACGGGGCGTGTGCCGTCCAGCTCACGGATGCGCTCCATCATGGCCCGCGCGATGCGCCTGCCCTGGCTGGTCAGATGCATCGGTTCCTCGTTTCCGGCGGACCAGAGCACCACGCAGGGGTGGTTCCGGTCGCGCTTCACCAGCATTTCCAGCTGCGCCATCGATTCGGGCGCGGTGGAGAACCAGCGCGTTTCCGCCATCACCAGGAAGCCCATTTCATCCAGCAGGTCCATCGTATACGCGGGATGCGGATAATGCGCGCAGCGGTAGCCGTTCGCGCCCATTTCCTTCATCATTTCCATTCTCCTGCGCTGCAGGCGCTCCGGCACCGCGCGGCCCGTGAGGCCGTTGTCGGTGTGGTTGCACACGCCCTTGATCTGCACACGCTTCTCGTTCAGGAAGAAACCTTCGTCCGCGTCAAAGCGGATGGTGCGGAACCCGAAACGGTCCTCCCGCTCCTCCACTTTTTCGCCGTCCGCGTACAGCGCGGTTCTGAGCGTATACAGGTTCGGGTTTTCCGTGTCCCACAGCGCGGGCTTTGCCACGCTGCCCTTCAGGCGCAGCACCGTCTTCTGCCGGGCGGGCAGGGACGCTTCCTGCGAAAGCTCCAGCACGCGGTTTCCTTCCGCGTCGCACACCGCGCATTCCGCGCGCACCCGCGCCGCTTCCCAGCGGTCGCTGCGCACCTCGATTTCGACGGGCACGTCCCATCCGCGGGCCTTTTTCTGCGGATGCACGAATACCCCGTCCCGGTCGACGGATACGTCCTCGGAAATTTCCAGCCACACGTTGCGCGTCAGGCCGGCGCCTTCATACCACCAGCCCTCATGCTCCGTATTGTCGATATAGACGGCGACCGTGTTCTCCTCCCCGAAGAGCACCACGTCGGAGCAGTCCACCTCGAAGGGGGAATACCCGCAGTTGTGTGAGAAGAGATACACGCCGTTCACATACACCCGGCAGTGGATCGCCACCGCCTCAAAATACAGGCACACGCGCCTGCCCTCGTCCTCCTTCTCCAGGAAGAAATGCTTTCTGTACCAGGCGTTCGGATAGTCCAGATACCCCAGCGCATCGTTCGCTTCCGGATGCGGAGTGCCCTCGATCACATAATCATGGGGCGCGCAGACCGGCCGCCAGGTTTCGTGAATCAGCATGCCGGTGCTTTTTTTCTGATCCTGCGAATCCTGATAGAACCGTGCCGCCGGGCCGCAGAGCTTGCGCTCCGTTTTTGCCTCCAGGTACATCGGCGTTTTTTCCGCCGACTGTTCCACGGGGATGTCCCCCCGGTGGAAACGCCAGTCCGCGTTGAATGACAGGGTCCTTTTCATGCGTGATCTCCTTCCTCTTTTTCCTCCGGCGCGCCTTCCCGCCATGCCGCGCGGTACTGGGAGGGCGTCATGCCCTTCTGCGCCTTGAACTGACGCACGAAGGAGGTATACTGCGTATAGCCGATGTCTTCGGCGATCTGCGATACCGTATCCTCCGTCGCGCGCAGCATCGCGCAGGCGTGGTTCAGCTTGCGTGCCAGAATATAATCTGAAATATTGCATCCCATCTGCTCCTTGAACCTGTGGCTCAGGGAGGACGGGCTCATGCCGAACTGTTCCGCCACCGAAGCGACCGTCAGTTTCTTCAGATCCGTCGAAGCGGATATGAAGCCCGCTACTTCCGTCATTCCGCCGGAATTCTCCGCGTCGCCGCGCTTCATACGGCGCACGGCCTCCTCATGCAGCGTACGGACGCAGTCGGCCATGTGATCGGCGTCTCCCGGGGCCACGGAGGCAAAAATCTTTTCATAGCTGTCCCCATACACGCGCCCCTCCTCGATGTACGTTCCGATCATCTGGCTGAGCAGGCCCTGCGCGTAGGGCGGGATATGGCTGTTTTCCCGGGCAAGACGCGTCAGCACATCAAACAGGAAGGCTTCCCTGCTGCTGTCCTGTGCCTGCAGCGCCTCCCGGAGCGCGATCAGTTCTTCCTTCGGATAAAAAAGCTCCCTGTCCCCGGGCACAAACACCGCTACGCTGCCGTGCCCTTCCCCGCGCGCCGCGCACAGCGCCTGCATATAGGAGGCCGGCGCGTCGTTCAGGTTTTCGAACGTGCTTCCCACCGCAAAGCGCAGTCCGCTGTCCCGGTTACCGTCCGCCAGCTGCCGCAGTTCCCGGGCAAAATCCTCCGTTCCTGTTTCCGTCAGGCCGCAGAGCATCACATAGGTGCTGGCATATTCAAATCCGTACACATCATACCGCTTTCCAAGTGTCCGTACCACCCGGTTCAGGATGATCCCGTCGTCGTCCGGCCCATCCTTCTCCATCAGCAGGATCACCCGGGTTTTCATCCGCAGCGCGATATCCGCCCTGCGCAGGCTTTCCTCCGCGGAAGCGCTGTCCGCGTAACGCCCGCGGATCAGGCGGATCAGCGCGTGGGAGCGGATGCTTTCCTGCCGCAGCCCTTCCAGCTCCTCCGATCGGCTGATGAGTTCCGTCATGGCGCTCCGGATGCTTTCCACACCGCTTCCCGCTTCCGGCACGATGCGCCTGGATTCCTCGACCAGACGGTCGATCGGGCGGGCGGTTTTCCGGGAAAAGGCGATCACACCGATCACGCAGGCGAGGCCCGTCAGCGCGGTGAAAAGCATATAGCTCATCAGGCCCTTCGCCGCGACGGCGCTCATGCCGCTCTCCTCCGCGGCGTAGTAATACGTGAGTCCCGAAGCGCCGCTGGTCATCGCACACAGGATCCGGCCGTCCGCGCTGCGCTTCGGCGCCTCACCCGGTACGGCGGAAAGCAGCGCTCCGTCCGCTTTGTCAAACGGGTACAGCTGCGTATTTCCCCGGCAGACGCTCACCGAACCATTCGCGGGCAGCGCGGTACGGAAGGTGTTCTCCGTGATGACGAAGAGCAGAAATCCGCCGTGCGTGTTCTCCACCGGCTGCAGGAAAACGAGTGCCGGAAGCTGGAACGTCCTGCCGGTAGCCACATCCCGCGCCGCAAACCAGTACGGCGCGTTTTTCATTTCGTCCAGCGCGCTGATAAGCCGCCAGGTGCCGTCCGACCCGGAAAAAAATGTGCGGTAGGAGTCCGCCAGATAGGTACCCTGAGAGGTAAAAACCACCTGCGGCACCGACGGCGTATAGTATGCGATATCGGAAAAGAAACGGTTGGTCAGGCAGAAAGCGAACAGGGCCGTACGGATGCTGTCCCTGTCCGTAAAGGAATAATTCTCCGCGCTCACTTCCCGGAAGAACCGGTTCTGCGAAACCTGGGCGGAAATCTTGAACATCGTGTCCACATGGCCGTCCACATCCGAGGCAAACTTCTCCAGGGAAGCGCGCACGCTCTCATCCGACAGACGCACGTTTTCCGCGTTCAGGTATCGGCCGAAGAAGAACGTGAACACCAGAAACGGCACCGTGACGATCACCAGATAAACCGCCGCCCAGCGTATCCACAGCGCGGAGTGAAGCCGTTTTCGGATGGTTCCCTGTTCTCTCATCTGTTCCTTTCCGGCGCAGCATCCCGCCTGAATCATCCTTCATCCGCTGCTCGGTTCAGTCTGCCCCGCGCGGCGATCATTCCTGCCCTTTACGGGAACAGTCCGCTCAGTTCAGCTCCACATCCCAGCCGCAGTCATACTGCAGGATCAGCAGTGCGTCGTATTTGTCGATGATCCCGTCGCCGTTCACATCCGCGTTGGCCGCATTCATCCCGACATCCTCTCCGCACAGATACTGCAGCACCGTCAGCGCATCCTCCATATCCGGCTCCCCGCTTCCGTCCGCATCGCCCGGGATATGATCCGCTTCGTCCTGCACGGTCACTTCCAGTGTGAACAGTGCCCGATGCCCGCCTCCGCAGTCATACATATAGGTCACGTCTCCGGACACTTCCACAGTCAGGACACCGTCTGCCGCCGTTCCGCCCGTCCATTCCGATGCCTTCGCGAAGTCAAAGCCGTCAAGCTCCGCCAGGTCGAATCTGCCGCCCGGCGCTGTGACCGCACGCCTGTTGTCCTCACAGTCAAAGGATGTAAGCCGTGTGTTTTCGTTCAGATCCAGGCATACCAGCATATTCCCGCCGCATTCCAGGGCCTCGAGTGCCGGGTTTTCGCTCACATCCAGAGAAATCAGCGCGCAGGAAGCGCACCCCAGTTCAGCCAGTGACGGAAAATACGCTATGCCGGAAAGGGACGCGATTTCCCGGATGCCGTTCACCGAAATTTCCGTCACCGC
>CADBNX010000375.1 GCA_902796115.1 uncultured Eubacteriales bacterium | reverse complement strand
TCGATTTCCGGCAAATCGTGTTGCCCATCATAGGAAAAGGCGGTACTGCAGCACTTTCGTCTGCAACACCGCCAATTTGGGTGTATACAGACACGCATACGGCGATAAGAGAGGAAATACATGAAAATACTCGTGGGGCTCGGCAATCCGGGCAGGGAATATGAGCACACCCGGCACAACGCCGGGTATGACACGCTGATGATCCTGGCCGGCAAAACGGGGATCGAACCGCAAAAGAGCAAATGCCGCTGCAGGATCGGGGAAGGCTTTTTTGAGGGCGAGCGGCTGACGCTGGCCTGGCCGGAAACCTTTATGAACCTTTCCGGGGAAGCGGTGGTGGATCTGATGAACTGGTACAAGGCGGAGCCGCAGGACATCCTGATCCTCTACGACGATATCGACCTGCCCTTCGGGAAGGTGCGCATCCGTCCCTTCGGCGGTGCCGGGACGCATAACGGGATGCGCAATATCCTGTATCTGACGGGCAGCGACCGTTTTCCGCGCATCCGGATCGGCATGGGCGGCTGCCCGCCGGAGTGGGATCTGAAGGACTGGGTGCTGTCGGGTTACCATACGGCCGAGGAGCGGCAGACCGCGTATGACGCGTTCTGTCTTGCCGCGGACGCGGCGCTTTGTTTTGCGAAGGACGGGATCGATCTGGCGATGAACCGTTTCAATAAATAGGAGGAAAAGTGGAAAAAGCGATTGCGGAAGCGTTCCTGTGCGAGGAGGCGATCCGCGCCGCCGTGCAGGATCGGGGGGCGCGCAAAACCGCGCTGTATGAAGTCTGCGACGGGCAGCAGGCCGCGCTTGCCGCGCTGCTGCGGGAGCAGACGGGAAGGCCCGTGATCTATATCACGGCGTCTTCCGCCAAGGCCGCGCGCATGCACAGCGATATCGGGGCCTGGCTGGAAAAAGAGCGCTGCCTTCTGATGCCGGAGGAGGAGACCCTTTTCACCGGCGGCACGGAAGGCCGGGAAGGCTGGCTGAACCGGCTGAAGGTGCTGAACGCCCTGGCAGCGGGAGAAGCCCGGGTGCTGTGTATGAGCGCGGACAGCGCGATGCTGCCGCTGCCTCCGATGGCGTCCTGGCGCAGGGCCGCCGTGACGCTTTCCGTAGGGGACAGCCTCGCGCCGGATGAACTGATGCGCCGCCTGCAGCGCATCGGATACGAGCGGCGCGACCTGACGGAAGGCCCGGGGCAGTGCTCCATGCGCGGCGATATCGTGGACGTGTTTCCGGCGGGCGGGGCCGCGCTGCGCTTTGAATTTTTCGGGGACGAGATCGATCAGGCGAAGACCTTTGATCCCGTGACCCAGCGGAGCGTGGAGAACCTGACGGAACCGCAGACGCTGCTGCCGGTGCTGGATACCGTGGGACTGGAGATGAAGCAGCACGCGTTTGATATGCGCGCGCTGATCGCCGAACAGCTGGACAAGCTGCGCCTTGAGGATGAAAAACGGGCGAAAGCGCGCGGCGGTTACGCGGAGGACGGAGGTCTGGCGGAAAACGCCGGCATACGGGCAGAAGCGGAACGCTGCGCTGCGCTGCGGGAGAGCGGCATATACCGCGGGAGCGGCATGAAGTGGGCCGCGGCGCTGGGACTGCCGCGCGCGTTCCTGTGGGAGTGGTTTGAGAAGCGGCCGCTGATCCTGCTTGACGAACCGGAGCGCGTCCGGGAACGCTGGCGCGACAGGACGGACGGTTTTCTGGCGGATTTCCAGGCCGCGCTGGAGCGCGGAGACGCGCTGCCCGCCTGGGAGGGAGCGCTGTTCCGGGAGGAGGAGCTTTCGGGCGCGCTTGCCGCCCATTCCTGCGTGACGCTGCAGGGCATGCTGCGCGGCATGGCCGGGCTGAAAATCGACGCGGCGGCCCCCGTCGGGGCGGAAGCGGCGCCCCGTTACGCCTCCCGGGTGCCGGACCTGGCGCGCGACCTGCGCCGGTGGCGGCAGGAAGGGTGGCGGATTTTCCTGTGCGCGGGCGGCGAGAACCGCGTCGCGCGGCTGAAGAACGCGCTTTCGGAGTACAACCTGGAGCCGGATACTGCGCCCGGAGCGGAAACGGCCGCGGGGCGGATCCTGCCGCTGATGCTGAGCCAGGGATTCATGCTGCCTTCCCGGCATCTGGTGCTGCTTGCGGACGCGGATATCTTCGGCTCCGTCCGCGCGCAGGCGGAAAGCCGCCGCAAAAAACAGGCGAAGAGCGGCGGCGTGAAGATCGAAGCCTTTACCGACCTGACGGAAGGCGATTATGTGGTGCATGAAAGCCACGGGGTCGGCGTTTTCCGGGGCACGGTGCGGCTGCAGACGGAAGGCGTGTACCGGGATTATTTTCTGGTGCAGTACCGGGGAAACGATAAGCTGTATGTGCCGACGGATCAGTTTGACCGGGTGCAGAAATACATGACGGCCGGGGAGGAAACGCCGGAGCTTGATTCCCTTTCCTCAAACCAGTGGCAGAAGCAGCGGAATAAAGTGCGCAGCAGCCTGAAAAAGCTGGCGTTCGACCTGGTGAAGCTCTACGCGCAGCGCCAGAACACACCCGGCT
>CADBNX010000374.1 GCA_902796115.1 uncultured Eubacteriales bacterium | reverse complement strand
GCTCATCCTGCGTCTGCCGGAATTTACGGATTTTTTCATGATCCGCGCGGAATACTGAGTTTTTGTGCAGGAGAAACAGGCAAACACATGCCGTTACTGTGAAAAACCCAGCGCCGCCCTGACAAACCCCTCAAACAGCGGATGGGGCCTGTTGGGGCGGCTCTTGAATTCGGGATGGAACTGGACGCCCACATAAAAGGACTCGCCCGGGATTTCGACCGTTTCCACCAGCAGCCCGTCCGGGGAAAGACCGGAGAGGCACAGGCCCGCTTTCCGCAGCGTTTCCCGGTATTCGTTGGCAAATTCATACCGATGGCGGTGCCGCTCGCTGATTTCCGTCTGCCCGTAGCAGCGCGCGATCACCGTGTTCTCCTTCAGGATACACGGATACATGCCCACGCGCAGCGTGCCGCCCTTGTCGATTTCATCGTTCTGCCCCGGCATGAAGTCTATGACCTTGTACGAGGCGTTTTCGTCAAACTCCCGGGAATCGGCTCCTGAAAGCCCCGCCGCGTGCCGGGCAAATTCGATCACCGCAATCTGCATGCCGAGGCAGATGCCGAAATACGGGAGATGGTGTTCCCGGGCATACTTTGCCGTCAGGATCATGCCCTCGATGCCGCGGCTTCCGAAACCGCCCGGCACGATGACGCCCTGCACGCAGGACAGTTTCTCCGCGATGTTTTCCTCCGTAAGGCTCTCGGAATCGATCCATTCGATTTCCACCCGCGCGTCCAGCGCGTATCCCGCGTGGCGCAGCGCTTCCGCCCCGGACAGATAGGCGTCGTGCAGCTGGACATACTTGCCGACCAGGCCGATTTTCACGCGCCGGTTCTGATGGCGTACGCGTTCCGCAAGCGCCTGCCACTCGCGCAGATCGGGCGGCGGTGCGTCGATTCCCAGTTCCCGGCAGACGACGCCGGAAAGATTCGCCTTCTCCAGCATCAGCGGCGCTTCATAGAGGATGGGCAGGGTCATGTTTTCGATCACGCAGTCCGCCTTCACGTTGCAGAAATGGGCGATCTTGGCGAAAATCGTTTCGTCGGTGATTTTTTCATCCACCCGCAGCACGATGATATCGGGGCTGATGCCCATGCCCTGCAGTTCCTTCACGCTGTGCTGCGTGGGCTTTGACTTGTGCTCTCCGCTGGCTTTCAGATACGGCACCAGGGTGACGTGCACATACAGCGCGTTTTCCCGTCCCACTTCCAGCCCCACCTGGCGGATCGCCTCGATGAAGGGCTGGCTTTCGATATCCCCGATGGTGCCGCCGACCTCGGTGATGACCACATCCGCGTTTGTCTTTTCGCCGACGCGGTAAATGAAATGCTTGATCTCATCGGTGACATGCGGGATGATCTGCACCGTGGAGCCGAGATACCCTCCCTGCCGCTCCCTGCGCAGCACCCGGTCGAACACCTTTCCTGTGGTCAGGTTGGAGTACCGGTTCAGGTCCTCGTCGATGAAACGCTCATAATGGCCCAGATCCAGGTCGGTTTCCGCCCCGTCCTCGGTCACGTATACCTCGCCGTGCTGGTAGGGGCTCATGGTGCCCGGGTCCACGTTGATGTAGGGGTCCAGTTTCTGCGCCGCCACCTTCAGGCCCCTCGCTTTCAGCAGCCTGCCCAGCGAAGCTGCGGTGATGCCTTTTCCCAGACCGGACACCACGCCGCCGGTCACAAAAATGTATTTCGTCACGAACAGTCCTCCTCAGTCATGTAAGTTCTCGCCCGATTTCTCCGGTTCCGGCTGTTTCTCCAGCCTGTCCATGATTTCCCGATAGGCCTCTTCCACGCCTCCCAGGTCGCGGCGGAACCGGTCCTTGTCGAGCTTTTCTCCGGTTTTGCTGTCCCACAGGCGGCAGGTATCCGGGCTGATTTCGTCCGCAAGCACGATACTTCCGTCCCCCAGCCTGCCGAACTCCAGCTTGAAATCCACCAGCGTCACGCCGCGGGTATTCCAGAACTGCCGCAGCACTTCGTTGATCCGGAGGGAATACGCCCTGATTTTCTCCAGTTCTTCCCGCGACGCGAGACGCAAAGCCAGCGCGTGGGAGTCATTGAGCAGCGGGTCTCCCAGCGCGTCGTTTTTATAGGAAAACTCCACGGCAGGCTGCTCGAAGGCGATCCCTTCCTCCACGCCGTACCGCTTTGCGAAGGAGCCTGCGGAGATGTTCCGGACGATCACTTCAAGCGGTATGATCTCCGCCTTTTTTACCAGGGTTTCGCGCTCGCCGATTTCCCTCACGTAATGGGTCGGAATGCCGTGCTTCTCCAGCAGCATCATCAGCGCGTTGCTCATCCTGTTGTTGATGATGCCTTTTCCCGCGATCGTCCCGCGCTTGAGGCCATTGAACGCGGTGGCGTCATCCTTATAATACACGATCAGCAGATCGGGGTCCTCTGCGGCGAAAACTTTTTTTGCTTTTCCTTCATACAGCTGCAGGCCTTTTTCCATATTCCCCTCCGATTTATTCCGCAGTCATCCCGAGCCAGGCGTGGATTTCCTTTGCCGCGGCCCTTCCGTCCGCCAGCGCCCGCACCACGAGCGACTGCCCGGTACGCATGTCGCCGGCCGAAAACAGTTTTCCGCCCAGGCAATGGGAGCCGTCCGCGGGCAAAAGTCTTCCCCGTTCGTCCGCGGAAAGGGAAAAGCGTGAAAGCGTTTCCGCTTCGCAGCCGACGAAGCCCGCGGCGATCAGGAGCAGGCCGCACGGAAGCGTCTGTTCCGTGCCCGCCGCGGGCACAAGCCTTCCGTCGGCATTCTTTTGCAGGCGCACCGTTTCAATGGCGGTGATACGGTTCTTCGCATCCGTCCGAACGCTTTGGACCGTGGTTTCATACACGCGCGGATCGCTGCCCTGCACGGCGATGGCTTCCGCCTGGCCGTAATCCGTGCGCAATGTCCGCGGCCACTCCGGCCAGGGATTCCCGGCGCTTCTGCTTTCCGGGGCTTTCGGCATCATTTCCAGCTGAACAACGCTTTCGCAGCCCTGACGCAGGGCCGTGCCCACGCAATCGTTGCCGGTATCCCCGCCTCCCACCACGATCACATGCTTTCCCCGGGCGGAAATCGCGGGCGCTTCCCCGGACAAAACGCTTCGGGTGGCCGCGGTGAGATAATCCACGGCAAAATGCACACCTTCCGCGTCCATGTGATCCACCCTGAGGGAACGGGGTTTCCGGGAACCGCAGCACAAAAGCACTGCGTCGTAATCCGGAAGGAGATCTGGCGCCGCGGTGATATTCAGCAGAAAGGAAACGCCTTCCGCTTCCATCAGGCGAATGCGCCGCCTGACGATCTCCTTGGGCAGTTTCATATTGGGAATGCCGTACATCAGCAGTCCGCCGGGCGCGTCCGCGCGCTCATACACGGTAACGAGGTGTCCCATCCGGTTCAACAGATCGGCCGCGGCAAGGCCCGCGGGCCCGCTGCCGATGACCGCGATCCTCTTTCCGGTGCGCATATCGGGGATCCTTGGCCAGATCCAGCCCTTTCCGAAGCCGGTTTCGGCAAGATACAGCTCATTGTTCCGGTTGGTCACGCCGCTGTCCGCCAGGCTGCAGGCTTTTTCGCACAGCGCCGGGCATACCCGCCCCGTGAATTCCGGGAACGGGGCTGTCATCAAAAGCCGCTCCAGCGCCGCCTGTTCCATGCCGCGGCAGAGCAGATCGTTCCATTCCGGGATCAGGTTATGCAGCGGGCAGCCGAAATCCGACTGGCAGAACGGCACGCCGCAGTTCATGCACCGTCCCGCCTGGCAGTGTCTCGCCTCGGCGTCACGGGCTGTGTGCAGGCTGTCAAAATCCTTCAGCCGCGCCCGCGCGTCCCGGTACGGGTTCTCTTCTCTGGCATACTCGAGAAATCCGGTGGCCATGCCCATCCCGTCACACTCCTTTCAGGAAGGCTGCATATTCGTCGGAAATCACCGCTTTGAACCGGGGGAGATACGCGTCAAAACGGGCCAGGATCTCTTTTGCCTTCTGTGAGCCCGTGGCTTCCTCATGCATCCTGAGCAGTTCCCGCAGTTCCCCGGCCTGCGCGGAGGAAAGAGGATACGGCTTCACATGGCCGTGGTTCAGACGCTCCTTCAGGGTATCCGCTTCATCCAGCACCCAGGCGATGCCGCCGCTCATGCCGGCGGCAAAGTTGTCGCCCACATCGCCCAGTACCGCCACACGGCCGCCGGTCATGTATTCGCACCCGTGGTCCCCCACGCCTTCCACCACGGCCCTGGCGCCGGAATTGCGCACGGCGAAGCGCTCGCCGGCCATCCCGGCGATGAACGCGCATCCGGAGGTAGCCCCGTAGAGCGCCACGTTTCCGATCAGTACGTCCCCCTCCCGCCATACGCTTTCCGCGGGCGGACAGAC
Organism: uncultured Eubacteriales bacterium; assembly: GCA_902796115.1. GTDB lineage: Bacteria > Bacillota > Clostridia > Christensenellales > Aristaeellaceae > RUG756. The sequence continues at coordinate 1,644 of CADBNX010000374.1, read as the reverse complement.
GGCGATCACACCGCCGGACAGTCCCTTGCCCAGATAATCGTTGGCCGCTCCGTACAGCGTGATTTCCTGTCCCGCCTGCAGAAAGGCTCCGAAGGACTGCCCGCCGCATCCCCGGCAGCGGATCCTGCGCTCGCCCCGCAGCATGGTGCCGAACGCGCGGTCCCCGGTCGTCAGCTGCACATGATCCCGCGGCAGCCGCGCATCGGTCCGCTCGGACAGGTGAAAATCGTGCCGGCTTTCCGGACGGAAACGTACATTCCGCGCAAATCCGATCAGGTCGGACAGATCCGTTTCCGCGTCCGGCTTCATTTTCAGCAGATCGCTGCGCCCCACCAGTTCATTCACGGTACGGGCGCCGAGCTTTGCCATGATCTCACGCAGCTGCTCCGCGATGAAGCGCATGAAGCGCTCCACATATTCCGCCTTTCCGGCAAAGCGGCGGCGAAGAAGCGGATTCTGCGTGGCGATGCCGAAGGGACAGGTGCCCAGATGGCACACCCGCATCATTCTGCAGCCCAGCGTGATCAGCGGCGCGGTGGCAAACCCGAATTGTTCCGCGCCCAGCAGCAGGGCCACCGCCACGTCGTGCCCGCACATCAGCTTTCCGTCCGTCTCCAGCGTCACCTTCTGGCGCAGCCGGTTGCGGCAGAGCACCTGATGCGCTTCCGCGAGCCCGATCTCCCAGGGAAGCCCCGCGTGATGGATGCTGCTCAGGGGCGCCGCGCCCGTGCCGCCTTCCCCGCCGGAGATCAGGATGCCGCCCGCGCCGGCTTTCGCCACGCCGCTGGCGATCGTGCCAACCCCGGTGGAGGAGACGAGTTTCACCGTGATTTTCGCCTGTTCGTTCGCGCACTGCAGGTCATAGATCAGCGCCGCCAGATCCTCGATGGAATAGATATCGTGATGGGGCGGCGGGGAAATCAGGCTGATGCCCGGCGTGGAGCAGCGCGTTTTCGCCACACTTTCCGTCACCTTGGCGCCGGGCAGGTGTCCGCCTTCTCCCGGCTTTGCGCCCTGTGCCATTTTGATCTGGATTTCCTTTGCCGAGAGCAGGTATTCCCGGGTCACGCCGAATCGTCCGGACGCCACCTGCTTGATGGCGGAATTCAGCTCCGTTCCGAAGCGTTCCGGCACCTCTCCGCCTTCGCCGCTGTTGGAGCAGCCGCCCAGGCGGTTCATCGCCTTCGCGAGGCACTCGTGCGCCTCCTGCGAAATGGAACCGTAGCTCATGGCGCCGGTCCTGAAACGCCGCACGATCGCGTCCGCGCTTTCCACTTCGTCAAGCGGGATCGCGCGGCATGCTTCAAAACGGAAGGTCAGCATGGAGCGGATGGTTCGGGGACCTTCGTTTTCCACCCGTGCTGCATAGCGGTCAAACAGCGTTCTGCTGTCCGTCCATACCGCCTGCTGCAGCAGATGAATGGTTTCCGGGGAATAAAGATGCTCTTCGGCCGCCTCCCCGGTGCGCAGACGGTGCCCTCCGACAGCGGGCAGCCCCGGCTGCGCGCCGGCGCCGAAGGCCGCCGCGTGATGGAAACGGCTGTCCGCCTCCACACGGTTCAGATCGGTGCCTCCTAAAACAGCGGGCGTATTGGTGAAGTATTTTTCCGCGAAATCCCTCTCCAGGCCCACCGCTTCAAACAG